>JAYTHJ010000272.1:0-3173 GCA_043732725.1 Sphingomonadaceae bacterium
CCGCCGCCGTCGCGCCGGGCGCGCATGCTGTGCTGCTGCTCGATCAGGCCGGCTGGCATCTCTCGGCGGGTCTCGTCGTCCCCGGCAACATCACCCTGCTGCCGCTGCCCCCCAAATGCCCCGAGCTCAACCCCGTCGAGAACGTCTGGCAGTTCAGGCGCGACAACTGGCTGTCGAACCGCATCTTCAAATCCTACGACGATATCCTCGACCATTGCTGCTTCGCCTGGAACCGCCTCACCGATCAGCCATGGCGCATCATGTCTATCGGACTGCGCGACTGGGCACATCGGTCGTGATCAATGAGTCTTGGTATTACACCGTGCGAGGGCAGCACAAGCGAGGGCGTCAGCGGTTTCGTCCGATCGCCTGCTCGAGGATCACATCGAGCTTGCCGATATCCGATGACAGCAAGGTGATCGCCAGTGCCCGGCCGTCCTTATCGGCATCGACGTATTTCAACAGCCGCTGGAATTCGTCGATAAACTGGACTGCCAAGCCACGGAAGGGCGCGTCGTGGTCATAATGACGCTTGATCGCGCGGCTGGTCGCAGCGTCCGCGAGGCGCACGACGCGGCGAGTGAAGATGCTGCGATCGCCTTTCAGATAAGCGTTCCAGCTCGCATCGTCGACATCGAGCATCAGCGGCCGCGCGACGTCGATCGACGCGGCATTGAGCGACTCGAGCAGCCGCGTCGAGCGCGCCCGCAGATTGTCGCGAGCCTGGATGTCGTGATGCGTCTGGACCTCGGCGATCCGCGCTTCGACGGCGGCGACAGTCGAGGTCAGCCCGAGCAGGCGCTGCGCGACGCGGTCGGCGGCACTCTGGGCGGCTTGCGCAGCATGGTGGCTGGCGGCCTCGATCGCGACTAGCTGCTGGCGGATCGGCGCACCGAAGGCAGCCTCGGCGGTGGACGCGCCGGCGTGAGCCAGCGCCGCCTCGGCTTCGCCGATGACACCGGCAAGTGTCTCGCGCATCTGGCCAGCGCTCGCAGCGGCGATCTCGCGAACCCGGCCGAGGACTTCGATAAGCTGGGTCGAGGCGGCGAGCGCGCTGCCCTCGGCCTGCGCCTCGACCGCACCGAGAACGACGTGCGCCGCTTCGAACTGCGCGATCAAGTGCCGCGTTGCGATTTCGAGATGGATCCGATGTTCGCCTAATTCGGTCGCGGCGGCGTTGATCGCCGACCGGCCGCGCTCGACTGGCTCGCCAAGCTCGATCGTGCTGCGATGCAACTGGTCCAAAACGTCGCTGAGCTTGCCGATGTTGACGTGGTGATCGGGCAGCGTCGTGGCCAGTGCCTCCGTCGTGATGCCGACGCTGGCGTCCAGCCGTGCGACCGCGGCCTCGATTTCGAGCGCCACCGCGTGTGTCTGGCGCAGCGGCAGATTGAGCGTTTGCACCTGGCTGCCCACCACCGCCATGCGCTCGGCAATGCCGTCGAGCGTGCTATAGCTGTTCCGCGACGCGTGATCGAGCCGGGCATCGAGGACGGTAAAGCTGCGCTCGACGGTTTCGACCAGCGCCTGGCTGCGCGCCTCCTGCTCGCTTAATTGCAGGGTGAGATGCCCGGCAGCGTCATTGAGCCGGTCGAGCCGCTTGCCGATCACTCGTGCCGCTTCACCGCCGACATTGTCGAGCCGCTCGCGGGCGTGATCGACGCCAGCAAGCAAAGCGGCATTTTGCGCAGCGATACCGTCGCGGCTCGCGGCAAGCGCCGCGCCGATGCGCTCGAACGCGGTGTCCGCTTTGCCGTGCAAGGCCGCTGCATGGTCGCCGACAGCCGCTGTGGCCCGCGTCGCCGCCACCTCGACCGCGGCAAGCAACACCTGCATCGCCGTCGAGGCGCTGTCGACCCGCGCTGCCGCTTCGGCGTTGCGGGTCCAAACGCCCGCCACCATCGTCTCGACCGCATGGAGCTGACGCCCGGTCTCCGCGCCGTTTTGTTCGAGCAGCATGGTAACCGTTTCGGCCTGATGTTGGCTGCCTTCGATCAACCCCTGCATCCGCACTGCCGCATCGCACGATATCTGCGTCGCTCCAGTCATTGCCGAGGTGGCGACCTCGAGCCGGGTAGCAGTCGCCGCGAGACCGTGTGCATCACAGGCGACGGCGACTTGCAACGCCGCGAGGCGATCGCCGACCCCGGCGAGAGCGCGGTCGACCGCATCGGTGTCGGCGCGCAACGCTGCGCCAGCGGCGTTCGCCCGCGCCTGTCGCGCTTCCAAAGCTTCGATCAGCGCGACCGCATCAGGACGGCTGCGGCGTACCGCCGCCAACGTCAGTCCGAGAATCGCCACCGGCGGCGCGATTTGCACGACCAGCGAAGCGATCAGCAGAAGGAGACTGCGCGTATCGAGCTGATTGCGCATCGCATTACCTTCAACGCCGACGACCAGCACCCCGGCTGCGATTGTCAGCCACAGCAAGGCGATCACAAAGATCGCCAGCGCCTGCCTCCGCCGGGGCGACCAGCTTGGCGATGAGCTATCGGAGTCGTCGATCGCAGGCATAAGACCTCGGCGGCAAGGGAGCGGGCGCGCTGCGGGGGTCTAACACCCGCGCCGGGAGCGTAACATCGCTAATGACGTTCATCGGTACAGGACTTCGACCATGCATGCGCTGTCAGTCGGGCTGACGCCTAAGCCGGGTGCACTCCAACACGGCTTGGCAATCACGCACGCGGCTCCTATGGCGAGCGCGATGGCGATCGTTGCCCTGTTGTTTGGACCGGCCGAACCGCCGCTGACGCCTCTCACGGTTGCGGGTATCGAGCCAATCGAGCGGCAGATGCGGCAAGTCCGTTGCGCTGGGGCAACGCGCGTTTACATACTCGACAACCAGCAGAGCTACGGCGACGGTTCGGTTAATCTCGACAATCCGGCGATGCTCGGACCGCGGCTAAGCGATGCGGACGCCGTGCTGGTGCTTGCCGCAGGCGTAGTCGTCGACGACCGAATTATCGACGCAATAATAACCGTGGCTGCGGCGCATTCCGACGGCGCAGCGATCGTTATCGCGACGTGGCCGGCGCTTGGAGCGCCGCGCGGCGTCGAAAGAATCGACGCACTGACCTTTGCGGCCGGGGTGGCGGTCTACCCGGCTCTGCTCGTGCGCCGGCTCGCGGCGCGTCTCGGTCACTGGGACCTGCACTCGGCCTTGCTTCGCGCGG
>JAYTHJ010000273.1:0-3172 GCA_043732725.1 Sphingomonadaceae bacterium
GGCGTGCCGCGCGCCGGTGACCCGTTCAGTGTGATGGAGTCCGAAGCGCGCGCCAAGGAAGTCGCGAGCTATCGCGCCGGACTGCTCACCGCCGCCCGCACGGTCAGCGCGCCGGCCGACCTCGCATCGATGTTCGACGCGCTGAAGGCGACTAAGGCGCAGGAATATCCGATGGTCGTCAAGGGCGACGTCCAGGGTTCGGTCGAGGCGATCGTCAGTGCGGTCAACAAGATCTCGACGGATCTGATCAAGGTCCGCGTGCTGCATTCGGGCGTCGGCGGCATCACCGAGTCCGACGTGCAACTGGCGGCGGCATCGAAGGCCCCGATCATCGGCTTCGGCGTCCGTGCCAACGCCAAGGCGCGCGAGATCGCCCAGCGTGACGGGGTTGCGCTGAAATACTATGACGTGATCTACAGCCTGACCGACGACGTCCGGCTGGCGATGGCGGGGCAGCTCGGACCCGAAATGCTCGAGAACGTTGTCGGCCGCGCGCAGGTGCTCGAAGTTTTCCAGGCCGGCAAGACCGGCAAGGCGGCGGGCGCCCGTGTTATCGAAGGAACGATCAAGCGTAACCTCAGGGCCCGCGTCATGCGCGACGACGTGGTTATCTACGTCGCCTCGATCTCGTCGCTGCGGCGCTTCAAGGACGACGTCAACGAGGTTCGCTCGGGGCTCGAATGCGGCATCGGGTTGGAGAACAACACCGACATCAAGCCCGGCGACGTCATCGAAACCTTCGAGGTCGAAGCGCGCGAGCGGGTGCTTTAATGCTGCTCCCTCTCTCGTCTTTACGGGAGAAGGCCGGGGTAAGGAACTTGCTTTCTGATTAGCGGCCAGAAGCAGGAAGTAAGTCCCTCACCCTCCCACGCCTAAGAAGGCGCGGGTTCCTCCCTCTCCCGTTAAGAACGGGAGAGGGGTAGATCGATCGAGGCTAAATGTCCGTCCGCACCGCCTCAGACCCCGGCAAGTCGGTCCGCCTGCTGCGCATCGGCGAGCAGGTGCGGCACGCGCTCGCCGCGCTGCTGACCGAGGGCCGCGTTCGCGACGAGATCATCAACCGCAACATCATCTCGGTCAGTGAGGTCCGCGTCACACCCGACCTGCGGCTGGCGATATGCTTCGTCAAGCCGCTTGGCGGGGCCGACGAGGCCGAGGTGCTCAAGGCGCTCAGGGCCAACAGCAAATGGATGCGCGGCGAGATCGCCAAACGGCTGGCGACCAAGATCACCCCGGCGCTGAAGTTCGAGCTCGACGACAGCTTCGACGCCGGCGCAAAGATCGACGCCATTCTGCGCTCGCCGCACGTGGCGCGGGACTTGGGCGGGGAGTAGAACTGGCGCTTCGTCTCAACTGGTCCTATACAGATGACCAGTTGGAGACGACGATGACCGCGGCAGCCGAAAAAACCGTTAGCGCGACCGAGTTCAAAGCAAAGTGCCTCGAGCTGCTGGACGAAATGAGCGTCGGGCGGTTACGCTGCGTGCATATCACCAAGCGCGGCAAACCATTCCTTTCGATGTCCCCCTCGCGGGCTATCCGGCCTTCCGAGCGTATTTTTACGGTATTCGGGGGTACAGCGTCATGGCCGGCTGATCTCGATTTAACCGAGCCGGTGGTCGGCCTTGGAACGATCGAGGCGTTCCATAGCGGTTGCGGCGATTGAGCGGTATCCTGCTCGACACATGTGCGCTGCTCTGGCTATTCGGCAAGGGCCAGCTCCTCGAGCCGGGACGAACTGCGGTCGCAATCGCCGCCGACGATTATGATCTGGCGATTTCGGCGGTGTCGGCTTGGGAAATAGCCCTCCTCTGCCGACCCGGCCGCCGAGATCCCCTGAAGCTTGCTGCGCCTCCCGAGGTGTGGTTTGCGAACATCCTCGCCGAGCCGGGCATCCGCTATTTGCCGCTCGAAGCGGGTTCCGCGATCCGCTCGTCTTCTCTGCCGGCGCCGCTGCACGACGATCCTGCGGACCGGATGTTGATCGCAACCGCTCGCGATAACAACTTGGTGCTGGCTACCCGCGACGCGCGCATTCTCGATTACGCCGCTCTCGGCCACGTCCGCGCGATCGCGTGTTGACCCCTCTCCACGGCTGGCTGATCCTCGACAAGCCGCTCGGCATCACTTCGGCGGACGGGGTCGCAGCGGTCAAGCGAGTACTGCGGCAGCTCGGCTATGCGAGAACCAAGATCGGCCACGGCGGCACGCTCGATCCGCTGGCGACCGGCGTGTTGCCGATCGCGCTCGGCGAAGCGACCAAGCTCGCTGGGCGGATGCTCGATGCCAGCAAGGCGTATGCGTTCACGGTTGCGTGGGGCGTTGCGACAGCGACCGACGACGGCGAAGGCGCGGTGGTCGCGACGTCGGCTGTACGCCCTACCGGCGACGCGATCGAAGCCGTGCTGACGCGCTTCACCGGCCCGATCACGCAGACACCGCCTGCCTATTCGGCGCTCAAGGTCGACGGTCAGCGCGCCTATAAGCTGGCACGCGCGGGGATAGCAGTCGAACTGGCGGCGCGCGAGCTGACCATCCATGCGCTCGACCTGCTCGACACGACGCTCGACAGCGCCACTTTCGTGGCACGCGTCTCGAAGGGCACCTACATTCGCAGCCTCGCGCGCGATCTGGCGCTGGCACTCGGCACCGTCGGCCATGTCAGCATGCTGCGCCGGACCCGCGCGGGTCCGTTCGGGCTGTCGGGCGCGATAACACTGGACAAACTGGGCGGTTTCGCGCAGGACGTGCTGGAACAGGCGGTACTACCGCTGACTGCAGGGCTGGACGACATCCCGGCTTTCGCAGTCTCGCCCGAAGCGGCGCTCGCCCTCAGACAGGGTCGCGCGCTCCCCGGGCACCCCGCAAACCACGGGCTGTATCTGGCGACCGAAGGGCTTGTTCCGGTGGCTTTGGTGGACATTTCGTCCGCCGAGATACGCGTCGTGCGCGGGTTCAACCTTTGAACAGGAGATCCCGATGTCGATTTCGATGGAACGCAAGGCCGAAGTGATCGCCGACAACGCCCGCGGCAATACCGATACCGGATCGCCCGAGGTTCAGGTCGCGATCCTGACCGAACGCATCGCCAACCTGACCGAGCATTTCAAGACGCACGCGAAGGATAACCACTCGCGCCGCGGCCTGCTGATGCTGGTCAACAAGCGCCGTT
>JAYTHJ010000274.1:0-3151 GCA_043732725.1 Sphingomonadaceae bacterium
GCATGGCGTTCACCAGCGTACTGCACCGGGAAAGATCACCATCAGCATGGATGGCCGCGGTGCCTGGCGGGACAATGTGTTTGTCGAACGCCTGCGGCGATCGGTCAAATACGAAGAGGTTTACCTGCGAGCCTACGGCTCGGTCAGCGAGGCGCGTGCCTCGCTCGGCCGGTATCTGACTTTCTACAATGGCCGACGCCCGTACTCATCGCTTGACCGCCAAACGCCCGATCACGTCCAATTCAACCAGCCGCTTCTCGCAGCGGCATGAAACCGGCAGACGCTACACTTAGCAATCGCGCGGGGCTGTGCAGATCAACCGAGCCACCTCTGTCCACGAAACCGGCAGCAGCTCACGTTACGAAGACTATATAAGGCGCACGCGCCGATAAGGAGACCTTGCACATGAATTTGGAAAATAGCCGTCATTATTATGCGAAAGTTCTTAGCGGGTCCGCGGATCTAAAAACCGACGCATGTTGCACGATCGATGCCCCGCCCGTCGCGGTTCGTGACGCGCTTTCGCTTGTCCATCCGGATGTAAAGATGCGCTACTACGGCTGTGGGCTTGTCATGCCAGAGGCGATCAAAGGCAGCCGCATTTTGGATCTTGGCTCGGGTTCAGGACAGGACGCCTATGTTCTCGCCCAACTGGTCGGCGAAGCCGGATCGGTGGTCGGTGTGGATGCGACCGCAACGCAACTCGCCGTTGCCACAAAGCATCTCGATTGGCACCGCGCCCGGTTTGGCTATGCCCGCGGGAACGTTCGCTTCATCGAGGGCGATATCGAGCGGCTCGACGCGCTTGCTCTGGAGCCGGAGAGCTTCGATATTATCGTCTCGAACTGCGTAATCAACCTGGTCGCAGACAAGCGCGCCGTGTTTAACGCCGCGCACCGGCTCCTGAAGCCCGGCGGCGAACTCTATTTTTCCGATGTCTATGCCGACCGGCGGGTCCCGGCACATTTGCTCGACGACCCCGTGCTTCATGGGGAATGCCTTTCCGGCGCCTTGTATTGGGGGGATTTTCTTAAAGTTGCCAAGCAAGCGGGCTTCACCGACCCGCGCCTGTGCACGGATCGGCCGCTGGCGATCGACGATGCGCGGATCGCTGCAATGCTCGAAGGGGTCAAGTTCTTTTCGGCAACGTATCGCCTGTTCAAGCTGAACGACCTCGAGCCCGAGTGCGAGGACTATGGTCAGGCAGTCGTCTATCGCGGCACCGTTCCGGGCCACCCGCACGTGTTCGCGCTCGACAGAAAACACCTGATCGAGACCGGCCGAGTTTTCCCGATCTGCGGCAACAGTTGGAAAATGCTCGCCGAGACGCGGTTTGCCAGCCATTTCGACTTAATCGGCGATTTCTCCAGACATTACGGCGTCTTTGCCGGCTGCGGTGGCGGGCTACCGTTTGCGACGGAGCCGGTCGGGAAGCCTGCGGCGGCAGGCTGTTGCTGACGTCCGGGCATCCCCAAGCATGAGGGTAGTGCTGTTCACCCGCTGGCCCGCGCCCGGCCATGCCAAGACGCGGCTGATCCCGGCTCTGGGAGCGGACGGAGCCGCGGCTCTTCACCGCCGCCTGACCGAACGCGCCGTCGCCGCCTGTCGCGCCTCGGGACTGGCGGTCGAGGTGCGGACGACGGGTGCGCCGGTCGCCGCGTTCGCCGCGTGGCTCGGGGCGGACCTGCGGATCATCGATCAGGGTGAAGGCGACCTTGGCGAGCGGCTGGCTCGCGCCGCAGCGGCGGCGCCGATGCTGCTGGTCGGTGCCGATATCCCCGACCTCACCGCGGGCCACCTGCGCCACGCCGCCGCCACGCTTGCCGAGGCACCGGTCTCGATCGGCCCTGCCGAGGACGGTGGCTACTGGCTGCTCGGATTGGCCGCGCCGATGCCTGCGCTGTTCGCAGACATCGCCTGGGGTACGGCGACGGTGTTCGCCGACACGGTCGCGAAGTTGGCCGCGCCGCCGGTCGTTCTGGACACGCTTGCTGACCTCGACCGGCCCGAAGACCTTGCACGCTGGCCGGGCCTGTGACGGCGGTCGCAATCATCGTGCCGATGCTCGACGAAGCACCGAACCTCCCGCGCCTGCTCCGCTGCCTCGCCGCGCTCGAGCCCGCGCCGACCGAGATCGTAATCGTCGATGGCGGCAGCAGCGATAATTCAGTCGCGGTCGCTCGTGCCGCCGGGATGACCGTGATCGAAGGTGCCCGGGGACGGGCGGCGCAATGCAATGCCGGTATTGCCGCGACGACCGCACCGATCATTTGCGTCCTACACGTCGATACCTGGCTGCCCGACGACGGGGTCGACGTGATCCAGCGCACACTCGCCGACCCAAGGGTCAATCTTGGCGGCTTTATGGCTATCCTGTCGGGACCTGAGAAGGTCCGTTGGGCGACCTCGTTCCATAACTGGATCAAGACCTGGTACGCGCCGCTCATTTTCCGCCCGCACCTGTTCTTCCGCGGCGGGCGGCTGCTGTTCGGCGACCATGCGATGTTCTTCCGCCGTGCCGATTTCGACGCCGTCGGCGGCTTCGACGCCAGAATGATGGTCATGGAGGAGGCCGACCTGTGCGTTCGCATGGCACGGCTTGGCCGGGCGCGGCTGGTGAACCGCATCGTGCTGACGTCGGATCGCCGCGTCGCCCGCTGGGGGGAGTGGCGGGCGAATTGGGTCTATCTCAAGGTCGGCGTGATGTGGGGCCTCAACATTAAGCCGCGGTCGTTGGAGAAGCACTATCCAGACGTGCGGTAACGAAACCGCGAGCGACGCACGCCGCGATCAGCCGCCGCAGCCATGCCGCGTCGGTCGGCGGACAAGGCGGCACGAGTTGGTCTGCGTTGGTCGTGTCGAAGCGCGGCGCACGCCGCAGATAGCCGGTGTAGAGCGACGCGGTTGCGGCGTGCCAGCGCCGTTCGGCCGGCGGCAGCGTGTCGAGGTCGAATGTCGCCGCAGGCACGAAGTGAGGGCGACCGAGGCCGGGCACCGAAGCGATTGCCGCGCCGAGCGCCACCACCGGGATCGCCGACGCACCAACGAGATGAAATGTCCGACCTCGCGCGGCATCGAATGCGTGCACCAGCGCAACAATGCCGCGCGCGACATGGTCGATTGGCACGAGGTCGACAGTCGCGCCTTCGGC
>JAYTHJ010000275.1:0-3150 GCA_043732725.1 Sphingomonadaceae bacterium
AGCGTGTTGAGCGCTCGCGTCACAACGGGCTTCGAGACCTTGAGCTGACCGGCGAGGCCACGCACGGTGTGCGGGCCGGGCACGAGATAAACGATCATCAGCAGTGCCATCTGACGATTGGTCAAATCGGGCCGGGCCGACTGAACATAACCGATGAGCGTACCCATCCAAGCCGAAAGGGGTTCGAGGGGCTGCTCTTGCCTGCCAACCATACGCATCGAAAGACCTCGTCAACGCCGTGATATACTGACGCCGGAGCAATTTCCTCCGCCGTCCGGCACTGTAACGATCCCAGCGAAGATTTCGTTGCATAACAATCGCACCAATAACAATTAAACGACGTATCGATATCGTAACATTTTCCAGACTGCATGCAGCGACATCGCCGCGCCACCTTTCGGGCGGCCCGGTTTGGCAATCGGCCGCCAGGCATACAGGTCGATATGCAGCCAGTTCATCGTTGGCTTAACGAAACGATTGAGAAACAGGGCTGCTGTGATGGCTCCGGCGAAGCTATTGTCGCCCGAGTTGTTAAGATCGGCAACAGATGACTTGAGCGTGTCTTGATAAGGTAACCATAATGGCAATCGCCACATCGGATCGCCGGCCTGGATGCCCGCTGTCAAAACCTCGGCCGCGAGCGCGTCGTGATGCGTGAACAACGCCGGCAGGTCGGGTCCGAGCGCGATCCGCGCCGCGCCGGTCAGTGTCGCGAAGTCGATCAGCAGGCCGGGCTGGTCGTCCTGCGCCAGCGTCAACGCATCGGCCAGGATAAGCCGCCCTTCCGCATCGGTGTTGCCAATTTCGACGGTAATTCCGGCCCGCGTCGCGATGACATCGCCGGGGCGGAAGGCATCGCCCGAAATGGCGTTCTCAACGGCGGGGACGATCAGCCGCAGGCAGACCGGTAGCCCGTCCTGCATGATTAGCCGCGCCAGCGCCAGCGCGTGTGCCGCGCCGCCCATGTCCTTCTTCATCAGCACCATGCCCGCGCCCGACTTGATGTTGAGGCCGCCGGAGTCGAAGATCACCCCCTTGCCGACCAGCGTCACCTTGGGTGCGGCTGGATCACCCCAGCGCAGCTCGATCAGCCGCGGCGCACGCGCGGCGGCGCGACCGACGGCGTGAATGGCGGGGAAGTTCGCCGCGAGCAGCGCCTCACCGGTAATGACCTCGACCGTCGCGCCGAAGCGCTCGCCTTCCGTGACGACGGCAGCGGCAAGCTCGGCGGGTCCCATGTCGTTGGCGGGCGTGTCGACGAGGTCGCGCAGCAGCGCGGTCGCTTCGGCCAGACGTATCGCATCGTCGGCGGCTTTGGCGGCGGTCATCAGCAGCACGCGCGGCGCATGCTCGGGGGGCTTACTGCGGTAGCGGTCGAAGTGATGCTGCGCCAACAGCCAACCATGCGCCGCGAGACCGGCGTCGGCACCGATCAGCCGGTACATCCCACCGGGCAGCTTGGTCGCCGCCGCCGCCAGTGCCCACGGCTCGTCGAGCCCGGTCGGGCCGATACCGATGACCGCGCTCCAGCCGAAATCGCTGGCGGACGCCGACGCCAACGGTGCGGGTACGATGGCCAGCCCGCCAGGCTGAGCCGTGAAGCTGGCCGCTACGACTACGCTTTGCACCGAGGCCGATTGCCCCGAAAGCCAATCGGGAAACGCCGCCGCCGTCAGCATTTGCAAGCTGTGCGCGGGCTGGCCGACATCGGCGGCGAGCAGCGCGGCGAAGTCGGTCATGCGGGCACTCCCAGCAGGTCGTAATCCTCAGCCGCTTCGATATGTACCGGGACGATGTCGCCGACATGCAGTCCACCGGCATCGCGCAGGTGGACCTGCCCGTCGATCTCGGGCGCATCGGCATACGACCGCCCCGACGCGCCGCCGTCGTCGTCGACCGCGTCGATCAGCACGGCGAGCGTCCGGCCAACCTTGGCTTCGAGCCGCGCCGCCGAGATCGTCGCCTGCGCCGCCATGAAGCGGTGCCAGCGTGCTTCCTTGACGTCCTCGGAAACGTGACCCGGCAATTCATTCGCTGCTGCACCCGCGACAGCCTCGTATTTGAAGCAGCCGACGCGGTCGAGCTGAGCATGCTCGAGCCAGTCGAGCAGATAGGTGAAATCGGCTTCGGTTTCGCCGGGGAAACCGACGATGAACGTCGAACGCAGCGCCAGATCGGGAACCATCGCTCGCCAGTTACGAATCCGGTCGAGCACCTTCGCCTCGTTGGCTGGGCGGCGCATGGCGCGCAGCACCGACGGCGACGCGTGCTGGAACGGAATATCGATATAGGGCAGCACCAACCCGTCGCGCATCAGCGGGATCAGCTGATCGACGTGCGGATACGGATAGACGTAATGCAGCCGCACCCACGCGCCAAGTTGGCCGAGTTCGCGCGCCAGATCGGTGACGTGCGCACGCCGCGGCCTTCCGGCGAGCATCGACTCCGAATGGCCAATGTCGACGCCGTACGCCGAGGTGTCCTGGCTGATCACCAGCAACTCGCGGGTCCCCGCCGCGATGAGCTTCTCGGCTTCGCGGATCACCGCATTGGCCGGCCGGCTGACGAGATCGCCGCGTAGCGATGGGATGATGCAGAACTTGCAGCGGTGATTGCAGCCCTCCGAAATCTTCAAATAGCTGTAGTGCGGCGGCGTCAGCCTGACCGGCGCGAGATCGAGATAAGGCGAGCCGACGGCGGGCGCGGCGGCGTGGACTGCGGCGACGACCTGCTCATATTGCTGCGGCCCGGTGACCGCGAGCACCTTGGGGAAGCGCGCGCGGATCAGTTCGGCGTCATGGCCGAGGCAGCCGGTGACGATGACGCGGCCGTTCTCGGCGATGGCCTCGCCGATCGCTTCGAGGCTTTCGGCCTTGGCGGTGTCGAGAAAGCCGCAGGTATTGACCAGCACAACATCGGCATCGGCATAGCTCCCAGACAGCCGGTAGCCGTCGCGGCGCAGCTGCGACAGGATACGCTCGGAATCGACCAGTGCCTTTGGACAGCCGAGCGAAATCATGCCGACTTTGGGGCTAAGCGGGAGAGTGACGGTCATATGGCGTATTAGGGGTTACCGCTCCTGCTTGCTACCCCTGCCATCGGGTTGAGGAGAAGTGAACTGGACAGCTTCGGTACTGCGCGTTACCGCTC
>JAYTHJ010000276.1:0-3146 GCA_043732725.1 Sphingomonadaceae bacterium
TTTCTATGCACCCGAGCATGAGCGCGCCGTGATCTGGAACGACGCTCAGCTGGCGATCGAATGGCCGATCGAGATCGCGCTGCCGCTGCTGTCCGCCAAAGATACCACAGCGCCACGCTTCGCCGATGCGGAGAGCTTCGCATGAGGGTACTGATCGCCGGCAGCGGCGGCCAGCTCGGGCGGGCGCTGCAGGCCGGCGCGCCACCGGGCATCGTTGTAATCGCGCCGCCCGAGGCCGCGTTCGACATTACCGACGCCGAAGCGGTCAGTGCCACGATCGCGGCTGCTGCCCCTGCGTACGTCATCAACGCTGCTGCCTATACCGCCGTCGACAAGGCCGAAGCCGATGAGGCCCCGGCACGCGCGGTCAACGTCAATGCCGTCGGGCTGCTCGCCGCCTCGGCACGCAACTGCGGCGCCGGCTTCGCGCATGTCTCGACCGACTTCGTCTTCGACGGCACCGCGCACCGCCCCTATCCCGCCGATGCCGCGCCGAACCCACTGAGCGTTTACGGGCGCACCAAGCTCGAGGGCGAAGCGGCCGCCAGCGAGTTCCACCCTGCCCCGCTGATCGTCCGCACCGCGTGGGTGTATGCAGCACACGGCAATAATTTCGTGCGGACGATGCTACGGCTGATGGCCGAGCGCGCCGAGCTGCGCGTCGTCGCCGATCAGATCGGCACCCCGACCCATGCCGCCGGCCTGGCGCGGGCGTTATGGGCGCTGATCGGCGGCGGCCAGCATGGTACCTGGCACTGGACCGATGCCGGCGTCGCATCGTGGTACGACTTCGCGGTCGCCGTCCACGATGAAGCGCGGGCGCTCGGGCTGCTGACGCGCGACACGGCGATCGTGCCGATTCGCACCGCGGACTATCCAACACAGGCGCGGCGTCCGGCGTACAGCGTCCTCGACAAAACCGCGACGTACGAAGTCACCGGCGTCGCGCCGCACTGGCGCGACGAGCTTCGCATGTGCCTGCAGGAGATCGCGCGTGGCTAGACTGCTGGTCACCGGGGGTGCCGGTTTCATCGGCGCTAACTTCGTCCATTACTGGGGCGAACAACATCCCGACGACACCGTCACCGTGCTAGACGCGTTGACCTACGCGGGCAACCGCGCCAATCTCGCGGGGACGATGGCCGCGCTGGTCCACGCCGACATCCGCGATACCGGCACGGTGGAGGCGGTGCTGCGCGACCGCGACATCGACACGATGGTCCACTTCGCCGCCGAAAGTCATGTCGACCGGTCGATCACCGGCCCCGACGCGTTCATCGACACCAATGTACTTGGCACCCACAGCCTTTTGAAGGCGGCCCGCGCGGTCTGGCTCGGCGGCAGCGGACGGCCGCACCGTTTCCATCACGTCTCGACCGACGAGGTCTACGGCTCGCTCGGCCCGGACGATCCGGCGTTCAGCGAGACGACTCAATATGCGCCGAATTCGCCGTATTCAGCGTCGAAAGCGGCGTCGGACCACCTCGTGCGCGCCTATCACCATACCTATGGGCTGGCGGTGACGACGACGAACTGCTCGAACAACTATGGTCCCTACCAGTTTCCCGAGAAGCTGATCCCGCTGTTCCTGATCAATGCGCTGCACGGCCGGGCGCTGCCGATCTACGGCGACGGCATGAACGTCCGCGATTGGCTGCATGTCGAGGACCATTGTCGCGGTATCGCGCTGGTGCTCGAGCGCGGCACGGTTGGCGAATGCTACAATATCGGCGGCGGGGCCGAGCTGCCCAATCTCACCGTCATCGATACGCTGTGCGCGGCGGTCGATGCCGCCTTCGCCGCCGATGTGGGACTGGCGGCGCGGTTCCCCGAAGCACCGGCGGCGAACGGCATCTCGACGTCGACGCTCAGGAGCTGGGTGACCGACCGCGCCGGACACGACCGCCGCTACGCGATCGACGAGACGCGCGCCCGCACTGAGCTCGGCTATGCCCCGGCGCGCGGCTTCGCCAGCGGCTTCGCGGCGACGCTGGCGTGGTATCTGGCGAACGAGCCGTGGTGGCGCGCGATCCTCGATGGCAGCTATCGCGCGGCGGCGTATACCGCGCCGTGAAGCGGCCGTTGCGTTACATCCGCTTCTGGAGCTTTCTCGCGATAACGGCCGTCGGAGCGCTGGCGTTTACGCCAGCGCTCGGCATCGCCCGCGCAATGCTGATTGGCTTCGACCTGGGCGCGCTGAGCTTCATCGTCTCGACGCTGGTCATGATGAGCAGCGCGAACGCGGCGCGGATACGCGAGCAAGCGGCGGCCAACGATGCCGATCACTATATCCTGCTGATCATCGGGGGGCTGGTCGTCAGCGTCGTACTGGTCGCGGTCTGGGTCGAGCTGACCGGCGCATCGGGCCATAAGGGCTTGGCGCTGGGAACTGCCGCGATCACCCTGCTGATCGCGTGGGTGTTCAGCAACCTGCTGACGACGCTGCGCTATGCCCATCTGTTCTATCTCGCAGACGACGGTGGCGCCGATAACGGCGGGCTCGAATTTCCCAAGGAGCCGACGCCCGACTACGGCGATTTTGCGTATTACTCGTTCGTCCTAGGGATGACGTTCCAGGTCTCCGACGTGCAGATCACCGCCCGGCCGATGCGGCGGCTCGCGATGTACCACGGTCTCGCCGCGTTCCTGTTCAACATCGTCGTGGTTGCACTCAGCGTCAGCCTGCTCGGCGGCTTGCTGCAGTAACCAGGCCGGCGGTGGTGGGCGCGACAGGGTTTGAACCTGTGACCCCTCCCGTGTGAAGGGAGTGCTCTACCGCTGAGCTACGCGCCCTCGACCCGAGCGTTGCGTCTAGGGGTTGGGCGCGGGGCTGTAAAGGTAGCGCAAGAACAGCCGTTGGGCGCAATTTCCAAGCGAGTTCCGGAAGGCGACCGGAAGGCGACCTGAAGGCGACTGACTAGAAGAACCCTCTGTCAACGATTACTAAGCGCTACGGTGAGATCAGAAGTTATAATCAAAGCTTCGGCGGCGGCCGTTGGCGGTATGGCCTGAGCGACGACGACCAGCGCTTGCAGGGCGCACAAGCAATCTAGCCCGTCTTATTCGTGAGGCTTGGCGGATAAGGCCAAGATCGGGGTCTCGTGCGCTGGCTTTGGGGTTTTGACACGGGCGTTGGTGGCGCTGTG
>JAYTHJ010000277.1:0-3106 GCA_043732725.1 Sphingomonadaceae bacterium
GCGACCGAGACGCGGCTGCTCGTCGTGTTCCTGCGCGGGGCCTACGACTCGAGCAGCGTCCTCGTACCCATCACCAGCGACTTCTACTATGCCTCGCGCCCCAATATCGCGGTCGCCCGCCCCAACCCGGCGAACCCGGCGGCGGCGCTGCCGCTCGATCATGACTATGGCCTCAACCCGGCGTTCCGCAATACGCTCTATCCGTTCTGGGCGAAGCGCGAGTTGGCGTTCGTGCCGTTCACCGGGACCAGCGATCTGACCCGCAGCCACTTCGAGACGCAGGCGGCGGTCGAGCGCGGGCTCGCCTCGACGACCGGCGCGCTGAGCAGCACGACCGGCTTCATGGGGCGGCTGGCGGGGGTCTTGGCGGGCAGCAGCCCGATGGCGTTTACCGACCGCGCGCCGTTGATCTTCCGCGGCGGTCCGGTGGTTCCCAACATCGCCGCACAAGCGCTCGGCCAGTCGAACTTCGACCCGAAGGCGGCGGCGCTGATCGCGCGGATGTATTCGAAGGATGCGCTCAACGGTGCGGTATCGGCGGGCTTCGGCGCGTCGATCGCCGTGAGCAAAGCCTTGGCGACCGAAATGGTGACCTCGGGGCAAGGCGCGATACACTCGGACAGCTTCGAGGGCGCGGCGCGCAAGATCGGCCGCGTCATGGCGAGCAAGTACACACTCGGCTTCGTTGATGTCGGCGGCTGGGACACCCATGTCGATCAGGGCGGCGGTGGTGGCGGCGGGCTGGCGTTTACGCTGAACGAGTTCGGCAAGGGGCTGGCCGGGTTCGCCGCCGAAATCGGCCCGGCGGCGTGGAAGCGCACAGTTGTCGTCGTCATCTCCGAATTCGGGCGGACCTTCCACGAGAACGGCAGCCGCGGCACCGATCACGGCCACGGCACCGCGTATTGGCTGATGGGCGGCATGGTGGCGGGCGGTAAGCTTCACGGCGAGCAGGTCCGGCTGACGCCCGCGACGCTTAACCAGGGCCGCGACCTACCGGTGCTCAACGATTATCGCGGCGTTCTCGGCGGGCTGTTTGCGCGCATGTACGGGCTGAACGCGGCGCAGGTCGACAAGGTGTTCCCTGGCGCGAAGCCGGCCGAGCTGGGGCTGATTTAGTCCGGCCATTGCTCGATCGCATTCTACCCGGCATGTTCGTGTCTTGAGCAGTCGTCGGGGGCCAAGAACACCATGAATACCGCGCCCGCCGCCACGCTGACCCGTTCGATCGGCGGGTTCGGCGCGCTGATGGTGACGCTGTCGGCGCTGTCGCCAACGATCGGCGTCTTCATCGTTGGCTCGGACGTCATCCATCAGGCGGGGACGTCGGTGCTGCTGTGCTTTGCCGCCGCGGCATTGCTCGGCGTCCTGATGGCGAACGTGTATGCCGAGCTGGTGTCGGCGTTTCCCGAAGCCGGAGCCGAATACACCATGGTCGGGCGGGCGCTCGGGCCGACGGCGGCGTTCGCGATGCTCGGGCTGGTGCTGATCGGACTGACGATCGCGCTGGCGCTGTCGGGGCTGGGAACCGCGGGCTACCTCGCGGTCGTCGCGCCGGGGCTGGGTCCGGTGCCGACGGCGATGGCGCTGGTGGCCATCGTCACCGTCATGGCGATCTTCGATGTCAAATTGAACGCGCTAGTCACCGGCATCTTCCTCGCCACCGAGATCGCCGCGCTGATGCTGCTGACCGGGCTCGGCCTGCTGCACCCGGTGCGCTCTTTGACGGTGGCGCTGCACCCGGTAATGGCGAGCGGCGGCTCCGCGCTGACCCCTGCGCTGATCCCCGCAACGCTCGCCGTCATGGGAACGGCAGCGGCGGGCGCGGTCTATGCGTTCAACGGCTATGGCAGCGTTGCGGGCTTCGGCGAGGAGCTGCACGACGCGCCGCGGTCGAGCGCGCGCGTCATCTTCTGGGCGCTCGGCATCGCCGCGGTATTGCAACTGTTGCCGCTGGTTGCGGTAATCACCGGCGCGCCCGACCTCGGCGCGCTGATCCACGCCGCCAAGCCTTTGCCGGCGTTCATCGCGAGCGCCGGCGGGCCGGTGGTCGCGACGGCGATGAGCCTCGCCGTGGCGTTGGCGATCTTCAACTCGATGATCGTCGTCGCGTTGCTGAGTGGCCGCGTGCTGTTCAGTACCGCGCGCGACCGATGCTGGCCCGACGGCGCGAATCGCGCGCTGATCCGGCTGCATCCGCGCTTCGGCTCGCCGTGGATCGCGACGTTGGTCATGGGTGCGATCGGCATAGGCTGGTGCGTGATCGGCGAGCACATCCTGCTGACGATCATCTCGGGCGGCATCGTGGTAGTCTACGCGCTGCTGTGCGGCGCGGTGATCGGCGGGCGGCGCCGCGGTACAACTGCGCATGCCGCCTACCGCATGCCATTCTATCCGGTAATCCCGATTGCCGCGCTGATCGCCTTGGCGGGGATCGTCTGGACCAGCCTCGCCGATGCCGAGATCGGACGCCCGGGGCTGCTCGCAACCGGCGCGATCGTTCTGCTGTCGCTCGGCTATTACCGGCTGGTGCTGCACGGCCGCGGCCGCTGGGCGCATCGCGGCTCGGGCGAATGAGCATGGCGGCAGTAACCCCTGCTTCGACGATCGCGTCAACTCCGGCGTCGGCCCAAGCCTCGACTCCCGCCGCCCGGCGCGGGTTGATCGCGCTGCTGTTCGTCGCGGTGGCGCTCAATTACGTCGACCGGCAGGTGCTGGCGCTGCTGAAGCCGACGCTCGAGGCGCAATTTCACTGGGGTGACGAACAGTTCGCGCATCTCGGTTTCGTCTTCCAGATGACCGCAGCGGGCGCGCTGCTGTTCGTCGGCTGGTTCGTCGATCGCTTCGGGGTGCGCGTCGCGCTCGGGCTCGGCGTCGCGGTGTGGAGCCTCGCCGGCATGGCGCACGCGTTCGCCGCGACCGTCCAGCAGTTCGTCATCGCGCGCGCCGCGCTCGCCGCGGCGGAGTCGGTCGGCACCCCCGCGTCGGTGAAGGCGGCGGCGGTGTATCTGCCGCTAAGCGAACGATCGTTCGCGCTCGGGCTCGGTAACACCGCGCCCAATATCGGCGCGATCCTGACGCCGTTATTGATCCCGCCACTGGCGCT
>JAYTHJ010000278.1:0-3102 GCA_043732725.1 Sphingomonadaceae bacterium
ACCGCGCGCGTGCTGGCGACTGGGCCGCGCAGCGAGATCGGCCGGATCGGTCAATCGCTCGCGACGCTCGACACCGAAGCCCCGCGTCTGCGCCGCGAGACTACCCGGATCGTGACATGGTGTGCCATCGGCGGCGGCGCAGTCGCATTGCTGGTCGTGCTGCTTTACGGCCTGCTGCGCGGCGGCTGGATCGAGGCAGTGCTCGCCGGCATCGCCATCGGCATGTCGATGCTGCCCGAGGAGTTTCCCGTCGTCCTGACGGTGTTTCTCGCGATGGGTGCGTGGCGGATCGGCAAGGTCGGAGTGCTGACGCGGCGCGCGGCAGCGATCGAAACGCTCGGGTCGGCGACCGTGCTGTGCACCGACAAGACCGGCACGCTGACCGAAAACCGAATGTCGCTTGCTGAGCTGTGGCTGCCGACCGGTGCGACTCTCAAGATCAGCCCTGGCGACGTGGCCCCCAATTCCTATCACGACTTGATCAGGAATGCGGCACTTGCGAGTGCTGCCGAACCAACCGATCCGATGGACATCGCCCTCCACGGCGCCCGCGCCGATGTCCCGGCGATCGCCTTGCCGAAAAGTGGGCCAGTGCATGTGTATCCGCTGCGCCCCGAACTTCTGGCGATGTCAAACATCTGGGAGGTTGGCGACACGCTATCGATCTCGGCCAAGGGTGCACCGGAAGCGATCGCCGACCTGTGCCGCCTGCCCGGCAAAGCGCTGGCAGCCATGACCACCGCCGTCGAGGCGATGGCGGTACGCGGTATCCGCGTGCTCGCCGTCGCGACGGCAACGGCCACAAATCGTGACTGGGCTAAAACGCAGCACGAGTATGACTATACGCTGGCGGGGCTTGTCGGGCTGGCCGATCCGGTCCGCGCCAGCGTGCCCAGCGCGGTCGCGGAATGCCGCTACGCCGGCATTCGCGTGGTGATGATCACCGGCGACTATGCCGCCACCGCTCGATCGATCGCGA
Source organism: Sphingomonadaceae bacterium (assembly GCA_043732725.1). GTDB lineage: Bacteria > Pseudomonadota > Alphaproteobacteria > Sphingomonadales > Sphingomonadaceae > Polymorphobacter_B. Next base: position 980 of record JAYTHJ010000278.1, read on the forward strand.
CCCAAGCGGGGATCGCTGAAGGCGACGTGCTGACCGGTGCCGATCTGGCATCGCTCGACGACACGCAGCTCGCTGAGAGATTGAAGACGATTACCGTCTTCGCCCGCATCATGCCTGAACAGAAGCTCCGCATCGTTCAGGCTTTCAAGGCAGACGGCGAAGTCGTCGCGATGACCGGGGACGGGGTCAACGACGCGCCCTCGCTCAAGGCGGCGCATATCGGCATCGCCATGGGCAAGCGCGGCACCGACGTCGCGCGCGAGGCCGCCGCCATGGTGCTGCTCGAGGACGACTTCGGATCGATCGTGCAATCGGTTCGGCTCGGACGGCGCATCTACGACAATATCCGCAAGGCGATGGCGTTCATCTTCGCCGTGCATGTGCCGATCGCCGGGCTGGCGCTGCTGCCCTTGCTCTTCGGCATGCCGATCCTCTTCGGACCGATCCACATCGCGCTGCTCGAAATGGTCATCGACCCGGTCTGCGCATTGGTATTCGAAGCCGAGCGTGACGAGGACGATATCATGGCTCGCCCGCCGCGCGATCCCGCCGAACCGCTCTTCTCGCTCGGCATGATCGCATGGAGCGTGTTCCAGGGCGCGGCGGCATTTGCGATACTGGCGACGGTGTTCTTCGTCGAAACTTGGAGCGGTATACCGGAGGCCGAACTTCGCGCTCTCGTCTTTTTCGCGTTGATCGCGGAAATTGTTGCGCTGATCCTGGTAAACCGCTCGTTCAGCGCCTCGCTCGGCGAGGCGCTTACCCGTCACAATGCGGCACTGCGTTATGTCGCGGTTGCGATAACCGGCGTGACCGCGCTGATCCTGTTCCTGCCGCAGGCGCAGGTGCTGCTCAAGTTCGGGTCGATTTCGTGGAGCGATATGGCGCTGGCGGTTGGCCTGGGCCTCATCCTCATGGCGGTGCTCGAAGGCTGCAAGCCGCTGGTCTGGCGACTCACGGCGCGTGTGTCGCCAGTCTCCGATCGCAGCCAGATCGTGTCGCCGTGAAGGAGGGCGCGCGCGCCACCACGCCGCTCGCGCGGATCTTCTTGGTAACGCTGGTTGCCGCTGCCACGCTGGCCTTCCTGTGGCTGATCGCGCCGCTCTCCGGCGCGATCCTGTGGGCCGTCATTGCGGCAGTGCTCTTCGAACCGCTCAACGCGCGTGTGCTTCGCGCCATGCCGCGGCACCGGGGCGCCGCTGCGTTTGTGACGCTTGTGGTCATTGTCATGGTCGGCGTGGTGCCGGCGATGCTGCTGGCGGCAGCCCTCCTACGTGAGGCGACCGGCTTGTATGCGCACATCCGAAGCGGTGACATCGATCTCGGCCGTCTCTTCATGGCGGCCCAGGGGCATCTGCCTGGTTGGACGAGGCGTTGGCTTGCGGATATCGGCCTCAGCGACGTGGACGGGCTGCGGGTCACGGTAGGTCAAGCCCTTGCGAACGGCTTCAGGGCCGTGGCCGGACACGTACTCAACATCGGGCAGGGGACGTTCGGCTTCTTCCTCGCCCTCGGCGTGATGCTGTACCTGACCTTCTTCCTGCTGCGCGATGGGCATGTGCTCGCGGCGCGGATAGAGCGCGCCATTCCTCTGACCCTCGACCAGCGCGCCGTCCTGATCGCGCAGTTCGTGACGGTGATCCGCGCGACCATTAAGGGTAGCCTGATCGTCGCCATCCTTCAGGGGGTGACAGGCGGCCTCGTCTTCTGGGCAATCGCCATCCCCGGCGCCCTCCTCTGGGGCGTGGTGATGGGCGTCTTCTCGCTGCTGCCCGCCATCGGCACCGGGATCATCTGGATTCCGGTCACGCTCTTCCTGCTGGCTGCCGGCGCGATCTGGCAGGCGGTCGTGCTAGGCGCGTGCGGCTTCTTCATCATCAGCAGCGTGGACAACATCGTCCGCCCGATCCTCGTCGGGCGCGACGCGCGCATGCCCGACTACGTCGTGCTGATTGCTACGCTGGGCGGCTTCGAGCTGATAGGTTTCAACGGCTTCGTCGTCGGGCCGGTGATCGCCGCACTGTTCATAGCCGTCTGGGAAATTCTCGGCAAGACGCAGTCCGCGGCCCCACGAAGCGAGTAAATGAATGCACCATCGGACGCTAAATCGTGTGGCGGCTTTG
>JAYTHJ010000279.1:0-3098 GCA_043732725.1 Sphingomonadaceae bacterium
TGAAGCGCAGCACCCAGTCCCGAACCGTCTGCAAGCCCACGCCGCCGACCTGTGCCGCCGCGTGCCGTGCGCCACCATCGTAAATCACTGCCAGCGCCAGCAACCGCCGAACCTGGTTCGCGTCTCCACTCAACCGCGCCAGCCTGCGAAGGCCAGCCGCGTCGAAATCGTCCCGAAGCCAAACCGCTGATGCCATCGCAAACCTCCCACAGCTTGCGATGTTGAATCAGATCATGGCCGCTTTGGGAATCCCTCGCGTTGAGTCAGCCTCCAAGGGACTTGGTATCAGTCCCCGCTCCCGCGACGATCGCCGCCCAGCCTGCCTCGTTGATGACCTCGATCCCGAGCGCGGCGGCTTTCGCCAGCTTGGTCCCAGCTCCGGGCCCCGCCACGACGAGGCCGGTCTTTGTCGAGACCGACGCCGCGACCTTCGCGCCGAGTGCTTCGGCCTGTGCGCGGGCTTCGTCGCGGCTGACCGTTTCGAGGCTGCCGGTGAACACCACGGTCTTGCCCGCCACCGCCGAGGCGCGCGTCACGAACATCACCGGCACGACCTCGATTTCGGCGAGCAGGGCCGCGAGCAGCGCGCGGTTGTGCGGCTCAGCCCAGAAATCGGCCAGCGCTTCGGCGATCTCGGAGCCGATACCGCCGACGCCGATCAGCGCCGCGAGGTCGTTCGCGATGCGCTTGCGGAACTTGTCGGGCAGCTCGCCGACTGCCGCCTCCGCCGCCTGCCACAGTGCGACGCACGCCTCCATGCGGTCGGCAAATGCCGCCCACGCGCGGTAGTTGCGGGCGATATCGCGCGCGCTGATCTCGCCGACGTGGCGGATGCCGAGCCCGAACAGCAGCCGGTCGAACGGCACCCGCCGCCGCGCCTCGATCGCGCTCAGCAGCTTGTCGACCGAGGTCGGCTTGAAGCCGCGCCACGCCAGCAGCGCGTCGCGGTGGGTGTGGAGCCGGAAGATGTCGCCCGGCGTGTGCAGCCAACCGGCCTGCGTGAACAGCTCGATGCGCTCGTCGCCGAGCCCCTCGATGTCGAGCGCCTGGCGCGACACAAAGTGGCGCAGCCGCTCGATGCGCTGCGCCGGGCAGATAAGCCCGCCGGTGCAGCGCCGCGCCACCTCGCCGTCCTCGCGCTCTGCGAGGCTGCCGCACTGCGGGCAGGTCTGCGGAAAGTCGAACGGCGGCAGCGCGGCGTGCGCGCGCGTCTCGGTCGTGTACCGCAGGATTTGCGGGATGACGTCGCCGGCGCGCTGCAACTCGACGGTATCGCCGACGCGGACGTCGCGCCGCGCGATCTCGTCTTCGTTGTGGAGCGTCGCGTTGACGACGATGACGCCGCCGATGTTGACCGGGGCGAGCCGCGCCACCGGCGTCAGCACGCCGGTCCGCCCGACCTGAATGTCGATAGCCACCAGTTCGGTCGTCGCGCGCTCGGCGGGGAATTTGTGCGCCAGCGCCCAGCGCGGGCTACGCGCCACCTGGCCTAGCCGCGCCTGCCAGTCGAGGCGGTCGACCTTATACACGACGCCGTCGATGTCGTACGGCAGGCCTGCACGATCGGCCTCGATGTGTCGGTACACCGCCAGCACGTCGTCGACAGTCACGCCGACCATCAGCCGGTCGCTGACCGGAAAGCCCCAGCCAGCGAACGCCGCCATCAGCCCCGCCTGGGTGTCGGCGACGGCCGCGCTCAGCTCGCCCGCCCCGTGCGCGAAGAAGCGCAGCGGGCGCGCCGCGGTGACGTCGACGTCGAGCTGGCGCAGCGATCCCGCCGCGGCGTTACGCGGATTGGCATAGGTGCGTTCGCGCGCCGCCGCGGCGCGCGCGTTCATCGCGATGAAGTCGGCCTTGGCGATGTACACCTCGCCGCGCACCTCGACGACGGCAGGCACGGGCGCGCCGTCGCGCGCCGCCAGCCGCCGCGGTACATCCGCTAGCGTCCGCACGTTGGCGGTGACATCCTCGCCGGTTGCGCCATCGCCGCGCGTCGCGCCGCTGACCAGCACGCCGTGCTCGTAACGCAAGCTCGCCGACAGTCCGTCGATCTTCGGCTCGGCGGTGAGCGCCACCACGGCATCAACGGGGAGGTGCAGGAAGCGCCGCACCCGCGCGACGAATTCGAACACCGCCGTATCGTCGAAGCCGTTGTCAATACTGAGCATCGGCCGCGCATGGGTAATCTTGCCGAACTGCGCCGCCGCCGTCGCTCCGACCGCCTGCGACGGCGAGTCTGGGCGCACCAACGCGGGATATGCGGCTTCGACCTCGGCATTGCGTCGTACAAGAGCGTCGTAGTCGGCGTCGGAGATCGTCGGTGCATCGTCGCGGTGATAGCGTGCCGCATGCTCGGCGATGCTCGCTGCTAGCACAGCGAGTTCGGCGGCGGGATCGGCTGGCGCTTTCATCGTAGCTTGGTAGCGCGCGACGGCGGTATCCGTCCACGTCGCCGTTGAGCCTGTCGCTGGCATGTACTAGGCAGGGTACCGGAGCGTTGAACTAAAGGATATTCATGGTGCCTGATTCCCACACGCCGCTGGTTGGACCGTATGTGCTGCCGCCGCTACCGTATGACTATGCCGCGCTCGAGCCGACTGTCGATGAAGCGACAATGCGACTGCATCACGACAAGCACCATCAGGCGTATATCGACGCGCTCAACAAGGCGCTGGCGACGCATCCCGAGTGGCTGGGCAAATCGATCGAAGCGGTGCTTGCCGATCTCGACAAGGTGCCCGAAGATATTCGGCAGGCGGTGCGCAATCAGGGCGGCGGCCACGCCAACCACCAGCTGTTCTGGAAGCTGATGACGCCGAATGCGCCAGCGGCTCCGAGCGGCGAATTGGCGGCTGCGATCGACCGCGACTTCGGCTCGCTCGATGCCTTCAAGACGCAATTCATCGAAGCTGGGACCAAGCAGTTCGGCTCGGGTTGGGTGTTCCTCGTCGCTGATCCCATGAATGGCTTCAAGTTACGTATTGTCACAACACCGAATCAGGACAGCGTCATCACGCTCGGTTTGCCGGCGCTGCTGGCGTGCGATATCTGGGAGCACGCTTATTACCTGCGCTATAACAATCGGCGGGCTGATTGGC
>JAYTHJ010000280.1:0-3082 GCA_043732725.1 Sphingomonadaceae bacterium
AAGCGCCCGGAAGATATTTGCTTCAGGATCTGAGCGACCGTCGAAGCTGGCCATAGCCCGGCCGCTATCGTGTCGTCGAATTGTTGGAACTCAGCAAAACCGGCCAGGTAGACTGGCAGCACCGTTATCTGACCGGCGCGACCGAACCCGCGCCGCCGCGCGCATCGTGCCCGCCGAACATCGTCGCACCAGCAAGTGGCGGCATGCCGAAACCCAGGACACTATTTGCATCGCTCCCGGTCGCAGCTTTCAGAGTCGGCGCTCCAGTTAAGATCCCCTCGGCGATGCCCCAGACGTCTTCGTCGCTGAACGTGTAACCGCGCGCTTCGAGCAGCTTTCGCGTATCGGCAGAGAGCGCGAAGGGTTCGAGCGAGATGACATCCGGCAGCCACTGCTCGTGGATGCGCGGAGCGTCGATCGCCGCCTGCACGTCCATGCCATGGTCGATCATGTTGACGATGGCCTCCAGCGTAATAGTGATAATGCGCGATCCACCCGGGCTACCGATGATGAGCGCAACCCGGCCGTCTTTCGTTAGGATCGTCGGCGACATGGAGCTAAGTGGTGTCTTGCCCGGCGCGATAGCATTGCTCGCCCCCTGCACCAGCCCGAACATGTTGGGCGCGCCGACCTTTGACGTAAAATCGTCCATCTCGTTGTTCATCACGATACCGGTCCGTCCGGCGACCCGATGAACGCCGAACCAGTCGTTGAGCGTGTAGGTGACCGAGACGGCGTTGCCCTTGGCGTCGAGCACGTCATACTGTGTCGTGTTGTGACCCTCATGCGGAGAAACTGGCGGCCCGAGCGCCGAGGACGAGGTCGCACGCTCCGGATCGATCGATGCACGCAGGCGTGCGGCATAGGCGGGATCGAGTAGCTGGGCGACGGGGTTCGTGACGAAGTCCGGATCGCCGAGCTTGTTGTTGCGGTCGACATAGACCCGACGCAGCGCCTCGGCGAGAACGTGGACCTCGGCTGCGGAGTGGAACCCCATCGCCGCGAGATCATAGCCCTGCAGGATGTTGAGCGTCTGGCACAGCGACACCCCGCCCGAGCTAGGCGGCGGCGCAGAGATGACGTGATAGCCGCGGTAATCGCATTCGATCGGTGCAAGTTCGCGGACTTTGTATTGAGCGAAATCGGCCATCGTTAGCAGACCGCCAGCGGCGTTGCTCGCAGCAACGATCGCCGCACCGATCGCTCCACGGTAGAAAGCGGCCGGCCCCTGGTCGGCAATCGCCGCGAGCGTGTCAGCAAGATCGGCCTGGACGAGCCGATCGCCTTTGGTAAGTCGGCGACCGCGAGGTTCGAAGATTGCACGCGCGGCGGGATCGCGCGCCAGCTTTTGCGCTTCCAGCGCCATTACGCCGGCATCGCCTTGGTCGAGCACGAAGCCCTCCCGGGCAAGCCGGATTGCCGGCGCCATCAGGGCCTGCCGGGACATAGTGCCATATCGAATGCGCGCCGTTTCTAGCCCCATCTCGGTACCGGGTACGCCGACGGCCTGCCATGTATCGGTGGACTTTCCGGCAACGACCTGGCCCGCGGCATCCTGAAACATCGTAGCCGTCGCAGCGGCTGGCGCCTTCTCGCGAAAGTCGAGGAAGGCCTTGCGCCCATCGGCCAACTGCAAGGTCATGAAACCGCCGCCGCCGATATTGCCCGCCTGCGGGTAAACGACCGCCAGCGCATAGCCGACGGCGACGGCTGCGTCGATGGCATTACCGCCTCGGCGCAAAATATCCGCCCCGACATCGGACGCGAGATGCTGCGCCGTCACGACCATGCCGCCCGAACCTGCCACAGGTTCGAGATCGGCCGCGCCGGCTGAACACACGGAAACGCTCAGGCCGAGAGCAACGACAATGGCGGTAAGGATGCGCATCGGGGGAACGTGCCGGAAGACGGGACGGATTGAAAGGATTGTGAGGCTGTCACGAGGGGCAAATCTCAGTCTGCTCTGACCGTGCTCCAGAGGCTACGCCAATCGGGACACGGTCTTTCAGGTTTAATTCATGCAGTAGCATCGCCAACTTGTTGTCATTGGGTAGACGCAAGATGCGCTGCAGCGATTGAGGTGGCCCGCCAACGCCGCTCAGACGGCGGCACTCTGCGGGGTAACGCGAACCGGTTGGAGCGTCGGCGCGATCAGCGGAGACTGCGGCGCTCCGCGCTGGTCGTCACCAGAACCGTACGCCGCCCGCAAAGCCTACTGAGGCATTAGACCGAGCCGTTGCATGCGCTGCTCGGCCGCCTCGATATTTTCGACGAACAGCGTTTGCCGTCACACCGTAAATTCCGGAACGTACGCTTGGCCTTGTCGCATACGCTCCATTCCCCGGTAGATCCGGTCGTGAACCGTCGCCACCGACTGGCGGTCGTCGAGTATCTTTTACCACGTGGCAAAGATGAGTGCCGTCGTGGTAACGTCGACCTCGCACATTTCCTGCACCGCCAACCAATCGTTGGCACCGGCATGTTCAGCGATCCGCGAGGCGCGGGCGTGGGGCTTGGCCGGAACGTCGAGCATCTCGGCGAGCTCGGCCATACGCACCAAGCGCATCTTGTGTTTCGCCGTCAAAACGCGAAGCAGATCGAGATGGTTGACCGGCCCGTGACGGCCGAGTGAGAGTTTCCCCAGCCTCTGAGCAGCGTCAACCCGTGACGCATCGATCGAGCGAGCAGAAGCGAAATATCGTGGTTGGTACCACCCCCTGTAATCAGTTCGGCGCGATCAGCGGAAACGCTGGCCAGAACGTCGAACAAGCCGGTGAGTATCTCGCGCTTGTCACGGTCCGGACGCGACAATGTCGCTAAATTGACCGGCTAGAGCATCGAGCTTTTAATCTGCGACGTAGCCGGCGGCTTTGAGATAATTGGCGCATTCCTGTGGTGAGTAGAGGTCGCAGATAGATCCGACGGCCTTCCATAGGGCGTCGATTGTTCTGGCCTTGGCCTTTCGCAGATGCGCCTTGAGCTTTGCAAACGCCATTTCGATGGGATTGAGATCGGGGCTGGAGGGCGGCAGGAAGAGGAACCAGGCGCCGCGGGCTTTCAGGATGGCGGCGGCCTTTGGGCT
>JAYTHJ010000281.1:0-3056 GCA_043732725.1 Sphingomonadaceae bacterium
ATCGGCATCCTGGGCATGATGGCGTGGACGCGCCGTCAACTTGCGATAGCCCATGGCGCGCAGCTCGCGGCTCAGCGTCTGGGTGCTGATCGACACCGCAAACTCGTCCCGGATCCACTGCACGAGATCGACCAGCCGCCAGCGCACGACGCCGTGCGCCGCCGGGATCGGGCCACTCTCGACCGCCGCCGCGAGCGCGGCCCGCTGGGTTGCGTCGAGGCGCGGGCGACCCCCGGGGGCTTTGCCGTCGATCAGGCCATCAGGTCCGTCGCGGTTGAACCGCAGCACCCAGTCGCGCACCGTTTGCAGGCCGACGCCCCCGATCCGCGCCGCTTCGCTCCGGCTGCCGCCATCTTCGCGCGACGTGGGGCGCTCGCATCGCTTACGATTGATGTAGCCGAGCACAGCCGCCAGCACGATCAGGATAGCGGCCGCGTCGAACGCTGGGATGGTGATGCCACCGATCATGGTTCATCCAATCCCGATGGGGCGACACTCATGTTGATAACCTGTCCCTGCGGCGGCGCGGCGACCGCTGCGATGTTCTGTGCCTTGAGCAGCGCGGCGATCGCCAGCGCGCGGCGCTCATAGAGTCTGGGTCGGGCCGGAATAATGCCGTGCGCCGGCAAGCCGGGCACAATCAGCGCCGGTGCGTTCCACCGGCGCGCCGCCCAGGCCGCCAATTCCACCGCGGCAAGCGCATGGTCATCGAGAACATCGATATTGTCGGCAAAGCGAACGGGCGGTAGCGCGGCGAATGGCGGAACGATAACAATGTCCCAACCGTCGGCTGCAGCGGCAGCGCGCGCCTCGAGCGCGCGATACGCCGCAAGACCGGAGCCGGATAACGGCATCGCGGTAGCGGTTGCACGCTGGTGATCGCGGTCCAGCGTAACGCGATCGGGGGTCGTTCCGGCGGCCAGCGCGACCAGCCTGACGATCTCGGACGCATCCTGTTCGGCGGCGTTGGCAGCTTGGGCCTTTTCGTTCTCGGCACGCTGGCTTGCGAGCGCGTCGGCACCGGGCGCAAGCAAGACACGGTCAAGTTGCAAGCTGATTGGGCGGGCCAGTTTCGCACTGAGTGCGGCGCGCAGATCAGCATTGCTAATCTGCTGAGCCCGAGGTGCTATGACAACGGCGCGTACGACCAATGGATCTCGGGCAAAATCGACGTCGAGCTGGCTGATCCGCGCTAGCGCACCGAACCGGTCAACCAGCAGGGCTCGAACCTGGTTGACCGTCACCGCCTCGTTGGCGATCTGACTGAGCGCAAAGCCAAGCGGAACGGCGAGCACGACAAAGGCCGAGATCAGGAGGAGCGTCTGCATCTGGCTCTGGTGGGCCGACAGCGCGTGACCGAAACCGAAGAAGCGCGCCATCGCCGTCGCAGTTAGCGCGATCGCGACAAAGTTGGTGGCGAACAATTCGAATGAGCCGATAAAGATCGGCATATTTCCGGTCGCCAAACCGTAACCCACGACTGCGAGCGGTGGCATCAGTGCGGTCGCGATGGCGACGCCGACGATCGTTTCACCGCGGCCGCGGATAATCGCGAAGGTTCCCGCCAGCGCCGCGAACAGTGCAACGAGTAGATCGAACAGGTTTGGTCGGGTACGCGCGAGGATTTCGGCGGTCGGGGCTTTAAGCGGCGAGGCGAGGACGATCAACGTTGTGAACAGGACGGCAAGCGCCGCGCCGCTGGCGAGCGCAACCGAGGAGCGTCGGACCTCGGCGAAGTCGAAGGTCGCGAGGCCGAAGCCGAGCCCGAGAATTGGGTTCATCAGCGGTGAAATCAGCATCGCGCCGATGACGACCGCCGGCGAGGATAGCAGCAGCCCCAGCACCGCAATGCCGGCTGACATCAACGTCATGAAGATGAAGCGTGCCGACCAACCGCTTTCGCCCTCGACCCTCGCCACAACTTCGGCGTGATCAATACCGGCGGCGATTGGCGCGCGAAAGGAACTGAGCAGCCCCCGCATCGGGATCGGCGGCGCAGGGTGTTCGGTCGCGGCCATGTCGCCGGGCGTCAAGGATTATCTCTCATCACTATCGTCTAGAGGAGTTCATTAGGCCAACCAACCACGCGCAGTACCCGTGATGCAATGAGATTGCCGTGCGGATCGACACCAAAAAAAATTATCGTAGCGGTTGGTAGCCAGCATCGCTATCGACCCATTTCGTCAACTGGAGCGCAGTTGCATTTGGATCGTCGTGATCAGTAAGCCACACCTTTCAGCGATGACGCTTGTCCTCGGCACGCTACTCGCACCCCTGTCCTCGAAAGCGGCGTCGTCGGAGTTCGACCTGTCGGTGCCGAAGCTTGAGATCGCTGTAATGCACGACGGCAATAACCTCCCCCGCAACCGCCTTCCCAACCACAGCAAGGGCGACCGGATATAGATCAAGCTCGACCTGCCGGACGGCAGATGCTCGCGCTATTGTGGTTTGCGTCGGAAGCCGGTGAGGCGAAGCGCGCTGACGGGAAACATCCGTTTATCGATCTGGACGGCAAAATGCGGACGGTCGGCGGTCGGCGCCCAGTTCTGGTCGGGGCGAGACGTTGCATTGACGACCGCTTCCAAGCCCCGCCGCAGGTCTGCCAAACGTCGTAGCACGGATCGCTTCCTGGCCGACCGCCTTTTAGTAATGATGACCCGCATGTCGCCGTTCACCCCTCTCTCGGCTCACCAACTTCTGCCATTTGTTCAGCATCTATTTTCTACTCGGATTAGGCCGCAAGCTGCCTGACCGCCTCGGGTCGGACAGGCACGATAGCTGCCCTTCGATCAGTTGAGACGATCAGAGTGCGACTGCAAGTCAATCGCCAGGGTGATAGCGGCGCTCGATATGGCCCTTGAGCTCATCAGGATAAAAATAAACCGGTCTTAGTTGCCCCGCCGCATAGCGAGAAATCTGATCGGCGAAGTGCGGCGAGCCAACGCCGCCGCTTTGGCCGCCTGCCATGACCGCCATGGCCTTAACACGCGGACCGAACTCGACGATCGCGACGAAGCTGTTGCCGCTCGTGCCGTAATAGCGCTTCGTTCCCGGCC
>JAYTHJ010000282.1:0-3038 GCA_043732725.1 Sphingomonadaceae bacterium
TATCTGAATGGCAATAGCGGGCAGGACGGCGTGCTTGCGCAGACGGTAGCGACGCAATTGGGCGCGACCTACACGTACAGCTTCTGGCTGGAGAGCGACGGCTCGACGCCCAACGACTTCACCGTCAAGCTTGGCAACACCGTCCTCCTGGCCCAGACGAACGCCGCCAGCTTCGGCTTTACCAATTTCAGCGGCACGGTCGTCGCCGACGCGAATAACGATTTGCTGAGCTTCGCCTTTCGCAACGACAACGGCGCGTTCGGGCTCGACGATATTTCGCTGGCGTCGGTTGGCGGCCCAGGTCCGGGTGTCCCCGAACCGGCCACATGGGCGCTCCTCGCCGCCGGTTTCGGGCTGACTGGGCTGGCGACGCGGCGGCGGTCGAGTATCGTCAGCTGCTGAGCGCCCAAGGCATTGCCGAGAAGGTCTGTTGTGCGGTGACCTGGCAAGACTTTCTTTCATTTAGCTTGAACCCAAACCCGCTCATCCCGAGCTTGAGCGGGCTGGATTCTGCATTGCTGAGGATAGCGCGTTAGCCGAGCGTCAGTCGCGTCGCCGCTGCCCCAAGTCCGTCGAATAACGCGGCGTCGGTACCGGTCAGCCACGCCTGCGCGCCGCTGTCCTGCAGCCGCTCGAACAGCGCGCCGCGCCGATGCGTGTCGAGATGCGCCGCGACCTCGTCGAACAGCAGGATCGGCGCGCGGCCGGTGCGCGCCGCGACCAGCCCGGCATGCGCAAGCACGATACCGATCAGCAGCGCTTTCTGCTCGCCGGTCGAGCTGAGTTCCGCGGCGACGCCTTTGCCGGCGTGCGTCACCGCGAGATCGCTGCGGTGCGGGCCGGCGGCAGCACGTCCGCTCGCGGCATCGGCAGCACGGCCGCGCGCGAGCGTGGCGGCGAAGGCAGCGATGGCCTCGGCGGATGCAGCGTCCGGTTGCCAGCCGTCGATCGCGACCGCGGCTGGCGCGAACGGCCCCGGCGGTGCCGCTACCAGCGCCGCCCCGAGCGCCGCGACCGTCGCCAGTCGCGCTTGCGCGACGGCGACGCCATGCGCCGCCATGGCGCGCTCGAGCCCGGCCAGCCATAGCGGATCGGGCGGGCCATCGCTCGCCAGCAACCGGTTGCGGGCGCGCATCGCCGCCTCGTAGCGGGTGACTTCGCCGCCATGACCGGGCAGCAGCGCCAGTACCAGCCGGTCGAGGAAGCGCCGCCTTGCGCTCGCGGTATCGGCGAACAGCCGGTCCATCGCCGGGGTCAGCCATAACAGCGACAGCCACTCGCCCAGCGCCGTCAGCGGTGCCGCCGCACCGTTGACGCGGACCAGCCTCCGCTCGGGAGCCTTTGGCGTCGTGCCGGTGCCGATCGCCACCGCGCCGCCCGCGGTCTCCAATGTCGCCGCGACCGACCAGCCGCCGGGCCCGCCCAGTCGCGCCATCTCGCCGTAGCCCGCACCGCGCAAGCCCCGCCCGGGGGCGAGCAGCGAAACCGCCTCGAGCAGGTTGGTCTTGCCGATCCCGTTGTCGCCGGTGACCACCACCGGTCCGGGGCCGAGCTCGAACCCGGCGCTGGCATGATTACGCATGTCGCGCAGCGCGATGCGGGCGATCCAGCAGGGCGCGGGCGGGCGGGGGGAGGGGAAGTCCACTGGCGGCTCAGTATCGCACGGCGGGCTTGCACTAAACTGGTTTATGCGGCGGCTCGCGGCAGTTGCGCCCGGCAGCGTCACCGGACCGTCACATCGAGCGGCTAGTGGCCGGTCATCCCGCGATTGTCGGCGGGCCATTCCGGGGGACTTGCGCCTGTGCAATTGCGTCATTCGATAATCGCTGCCGGCGCTGCCGCGGGCCTGCTGATGGGGTGCAACGAGAAGATGACGTCGGTTGTCCAGCCGGTCGTCACCCCGGTCGCGGCGGCGACCCGCACGGTGATCATGGTCTGGGACGGGCTGCGCCCCGACGACGTCAACGCCACCGACACGCCCAACCTCTACGCGCTGCGCCAGGCGGGGACCAACTTCAGCGATAATCACTCGACCTATCCGACCTTCACGATGATGAACGGCTCGTCGTTCGCGACCGGCTCGTTTCCGCGCAGCTCGGGGTTCTACGGCAACACTTTCTGGACGCCGCCGCAGGGCACGGCGAATACGATTCCCGTTGGCAACGCGGCGTCGGGCGCGCCGCAGGACTATGTCGATCCCGTATTTACCGAAGACTATCAGGTGCTGACGACGCTCAACACCTATTACGGCGGCCAGCTGCTGCTGGTGAAAAGCCTGTTCGCGGCGGCGCAGGGAGCCGGCATGGTTACCGCGGCGATCGGCAAAAGCGGCGCGGCGTACATCCAGGACCTCGGCAAGGGCGGCTATTTCCTCGACGAGAACACCGTCAAGCCGCGCAGCTTGGTCACCGAGCTGCAAGCGGCGAATATCGCGCTGCCGGTCAACATTACGCATGACTACACCGGGACTGATGCGGTGACGCTGTCGGCAACTAACGGCTCGCCGACCGCGCGCGCCGGTTACGTGACATTCCCGACGACCGCTTATGACCCGGCCGGGGTGTTGACCGTCGCGGCGCGCGATTCGACCGATACCTCGCAGGGCGCGCCCGAGGATGCCGCGAACAAATACATGATGTCGGTGTTCACGCAGTATATCCTGCCCAAGAAGAATCCGATGCTGTCGCTGATCTGGTTCCGGACGCCCGACAACGTCGAGCATGGCTACGGCCCCGGTACCGCCAACGTCCGTGCCGGACTGCGCTCGCAGGACGCCCGGCTCGGCGAGTTGATGGCCGGGCTGAAGGCGCAGGGTCTCGACAAGACGACCAACATCATCGTCGTTTCGGACCACGGCCACTCGACCGTCTCGGGACCGCTCAGCCTATATCCGCTGCGCGCCATCGCGGCCTCCGCCACCGCGCCGAGCGGCCCGCTGATCAACGGCGCGACCAGCGGTAGCAGCGCTGCGACCTTGGGCGGGGCGAGCGCCAGCGGCTACTCGTTCTCGGGCGACGTGCGCTCGGCCGACCTGCTGA
>JAYTHJ010000283.1:0-3036 GCA_043732725.1 Sphingomonadaceae bacterium
CAGACGCGGGCAACCCCCGGGAGCTTTGCCATCGATCAGGCCGTCGGGTCCGTCGCGGTTGAACCGCAGCACCCAGTCCCGCACCGTTTGCAGGCCAACCCCACCGGTCCGCACCACGTCGCTCCGGCGGCCACCGTCATAAATCACCGCCAACGTCAAAAGTCGGCGAACCTCGCCGGCCTCGCGTCGCGACGGTGCAAACCGCCGTAAATCCGTCGCCGTAAAGTCGCCCCGCAAATCCCCCACAGCAGCCATCACAACCGCCCTCAAAAGGGAATGTTGAATCACATCATCAGTCTCTTGGGAATCGCCCGCGCGGGTCAACCTTCGCGATTGTTGGTATGAGTTGCTCGAATTCACTTAGCTGCGACACGCTTTCCACCGCCGGGTGACACCTCGAACCCGGTGGCTTCCGCCGCATCCTTCGCCTAATCCTGCCCGCATGCACGATACCATCGATACCGCTTTCGCCGATGCGCTGAGCGACCGCTACCTTATCTACGCGCTTTCGACGATCACGGCGCGGTCGCTGCCCGACGTGCGCGATGGGCTCAAACCCGTGCACCGGCGCATCCTGTGGGGGATGCGGCTGCTCAAGCTCGATCCGTCGACCGGCTCGGGCGAGCTGCTTGATGCCAGCGCGGCGCGTAACACCACCAGCTACAAGAAGTGCGCGCGGGTGGTCGGCGACGTGATGGGCAAATACCATCCGCACGGCGACCAGTCGATCTACGACGCTATGGTCCGCATGGCGCAGAGCTTTTCGCTGCGCTATCCGCTAGTCGACGGGCAGGGCAATTTCGGCAACGTCGACGGCGATAATGCGGCCGCGATGCGCTATACCGAGGCGCGGCTGACGATCGCGGCGGGCGACCTTATGGATGGCCTCGACGAGGCCTGCGTGCCGTACCGCGACACCTACAACGGCGAGGAGGAGGAGCCCGAAGTCTTCCCCGCCGCCTTCCCCAACCTGCTCGCCAACGGCTCGAGCGGCATCGCGGTCGGCATGGCGACGTCGATCCCGCCGCATAACGTGGCTGAAATCTGCGACGCAGCTTGCCGGCTGCTCGATGATCCGGACACTGCATCTGATCCGGACGGGGCCGATCTGCTGCCCGGCCCCGACTTCCCGACCGGCGGCGTGCTCGTCGAGAGCGCCGCGGCGATCCGCGAGGCCTACCGCACCGGGCGCGGCAGCTTCCGGTTGCGCGCCCGCTGGTCGGTCGAGCCGGGCGCGTCGGGCACCTGGGTGATCGTCGTCACCGAGATCCCGTATCAGGTCCAGAAGGGCAAGCTGATCGAGGCGATCGCCGACCTGATCAACGACAAGAAGCTACCGATCCTCGCCGACATCCGCGACGAGTCCGACATCACGATCCGTCTTGTCCTCGAACCGCGATCGCGCAATGTCGGCGCCGCGGTGCTGATGGAAAACCTGTTCCGGCTGACCGATCTGGAGGTGCGGTTCCCGCTCAATCTCAACGTCCTGAACAAGCACCACGTCCCCGGCGTGATGTCGCTGGGGCAGGCGCTACAGGCGTTCCTCGATCACCAGTTCGACGTACTGGGCGCGCGGACGCGCTTCCGGCTGGGCAAGATCGAGGACCGGCTCGAACTGCTCGACGGCTATCTCAAGGCCTATCTCAATATCGACGAAGTCATCCGCATCATCCGCGAGGACGACGACCCCAAGGCCGAGATGATGACCCGCTTCGGGCTCAGCGACCGCCAGGCCGAGGCGGTGCTCAACCTAAGGCTGCGCGCGCTGCGGCGGCTCGAGGAGATCGAGATAAAGCAGGAGAACAAGGCGCTGCAGACCGAGGCCAAACAGCTGCGGGCGCTGCTCGATTCGCCTCAGGCGCAGACCGCGCGGGTGCGCGGCGATCTCGTCAAGCTGCGCGCGCGCTATGGCCCCGAGACGGCGCTGGGAGCGCGGCGCACCGAACTGGGCGACGTCCCGACACTGACGGGGATGATGCTCGAAGCGATGATCGAGCGCGAGCCGCTGACGGTGATCGCCTCCACCAAAGGCTGGATCCGCGCGCTGAAGGGCCATGTCGATCTCGCCTCGCCCGAACTCGCCAAATTCAAGGAGGGCGACGGGCCGGGCTTCGCCTTCCATGCGCAGACCACCGACAAGTTAGTCCTGCTCGCCGCCTCGGGCCGCGCCTACACGCTTGCGGCGAACGAGCTGCCGGGCGGGCGCGGGTCGGGTGAGCCCATCCGCCTGATGATCGACCTCGGCGGCGAGGTCGGTATCGTCGCGTTGTTCGCGCATCGCCCGGACGTACGGCTGCTGCTCGCCGCAAGCGACGGCCGGGGTTTTGTCGTCGACAGCGCCGATCTGCTCAGCGAGACGCGCAAGGGCCGCCAGATCATGACCCCGCGCGAGGGTGCGGCGCTGGCCCACGTCCGGCCGCTCGGGGTTACCGATGACATGCTCGGCGTCATCGGCGATAACCGCAAGCTGCTGCTGTTCGCCGCCGCCGACGTGCCGGTGATGGCGCGCGGGCAGGGTGTAGCGCTGCAGAAATACCGCGACGGTGGTTTGCGCGACGTCACCAGTTTCGTCCGCGCCGGAGGCCTGTCATGGCGGCTCGGCGGCAGCGGCACGCGGACAAGGACCGAAGCCGACGTCGGCCCCTGGGTCGGCCCGCGCGGCGGTGCCGGACGGCTGCCGCCGCAAGGTTTCCCGCGGGATGGCAGGTTTGGGTAACGGCATGCGGTTCGGCGGGAAGGTGTCGCCTCACTCCTGCCCCCCCACTTCAGGGAGGGGCCGGGATGGGCGAAGATGCGACGAGCCTCGTAGACTGAGTAGGATCGTGATTGGGTACAGCTTGATATTATTAGCCGTATTACACCAAGACTCATTGATCATGACCGATGCGCCCAGTCGCGCATTTCGATGGACATGATGCGCGATGGCTGATCGGTGAGTCGGTTCGAGGCGAAGCAGCAATGGTCGAGGATGTCGTCGTAGGATTTGAAGATACGGTTCGACAACAAGTTGTCGCGCCTGAACTGCCAGACGTTCTC
>JAYTHJ010000284.1:0-3035 GCA_043732725.1 Sphingomonadaceae bacterium
GCGCGCCCGCTCCGAACAGCGCGGCCAGCCGTGGGCTGGCGGCCGCCAACAGCGACGCGGCCGCCTGCGCCACCGCCGCCAGGTGGTGCTGCTGTCCAGTAGCGGCCAGCGCTGGGCCGGTCTTGGCGTCCAGTCGAACCCGCACTGCCCGTCGCTCGCTGCCGTCGGGCAGGAGGATTTCGGCGCGGAATTCGATGCCGCTGGTGTTGCGGCCAGTCTCCCCTGCAGTCTCGACGAAGCTCACCAGCGCCGCGACCGAGCTGTGGCAATCGGCGGCTAGCGCCGCGAGGAAAGCGCGTTCGAGGCCGATGGCAACGCTGGTCGGCGGATGGTCGATCGCCGCCAGCAGCGCCAGCGTGGCACTATCCCCCGCTCGCGCGGTCAGCCCGATCGCGCCCTGCGCCGGCGCAGGCAGCAGCGTCGCCAGCGGGATCGCGACACCGTCGGACAGGCCCAGCCGCTCCAACCCCGCAGCAGCAAGCAAGGTCGCGTCCGCCTCACCCGCCGCGAGCTTCGCCATCCGCGTCGCAACGTTGCCCCGCAGTGGCACGATCATCAGGTCGGGCCGGAGATGGAGCAGTTGCGCCGCGCGCCTCGGGCTCGAGGTGCCGACGCGGGCGCCATGCCTGAGCGCGTCGATCGATGCCGCGCCGAGCAGGCGGTCGCGGACGTCGGCGCGCGGCAGGATGGCGGCGATGACGATGCCGTCCGCCAGCCGCGTCTCGACGTCCTTCATCGAATGCACCGCGGCATCGATGCGCCCTTCGAGCAGCGCCGCGTCGAGTTCCTTGGTCCACAGTGCCTTGCCGCCAATATCGGTGAGCGGGCGGTCCTGGATACGATCGCCGGTGGTAACGATCGGCACGATCTCGACCGCGATGTCATGTGCAGCGGTCAGCGCCGCCGCCGTCAGCCGCGCCTGCGCCAGCGCCAGCGGTGAGCCGCGCGTGCCGAGGCGGAATGAGGCTGTCATCGCGAGCGCTTGTGCTAGACGCGGGCGATGATGGCAAGCCGATGACCTCCCCGATTTCGGCACCGGTCGAGACTGCCCGATCGAACAGTGCAACGCTCATCCTCGGTATCGAATCGAGCTGCGACGAGACCGCGGTGGCGCTAGTACGAGGCGACCGCACGATTGTCGCACAGCGCATCGCCAGCCAAGACGCGACGCACCGCCCGTTCGGCGGCGTCGTTCCCGAACTCGCCGCGCGCGCGCACGTCGAGGTGCTGACGCCGATGATTGCCGCGGTGCTTGCCGAGGCCGGGCTCACCCTGCGCGAGGTCGATGCGATCGCCGCGACCGCCGGTCCCGGGCTAATCGGCGGCGTGATGATCGGGCTGGTGACCGCTAAGGCGCTGAGCTTCGCGAGCGGTAAGCCATTGCTGGCGATCAACCACCTCGAAGGCCACGCGCTGTCGCCGCGGCTCGTCGCCCCCGAACTGGCGTTCCCTTATCTTCTGCTGTTGATCTCGGGCGGGCATTGTCAGCTGCTTGCCGTCGACGGGGTCGGGCGCTACCGGCGGCTGGCGACGACAATCGACGATGCCGTCGGCGAAGCGTTTGACAAGGTCGCGAAGATACTCGGACTCGGCTTCCCCGGCGGCCCGGCGGTCGAGCGCGCCACGGCAGGCGGTGACTCCGCGCGCTTCAAGCTACCGCGTCCGCTGCTTGGCAGCGCCGAACCGCATTTCTCGTTCGCGGGATTGAAAAGCGCGGTGCTGCGCGCCTGGCAGGCCCTGGCTGACCCGCACGACAACGACCGCGCTGATCTCGCCGCCGGCTTTCAGGCCGCCATCGTCGATTGCCTGACCGACCGCACCCGACGCGCGCTCGCCGTCTTGCCCGAAGCGAGCGCGCTGGTGGTTGCTGGCGGCGTTGCCTCGAATGCTGCCATCCGCGCCGCGATGGAAGCACTCGCCGCCGCACACCGTCTGCCGTTCGTCGCGCCGCCGCTGTGGCTGTGCACCGACAACGCCGCGATGATCGCGTGGGCCGGGGCTGAGCGGTTGGCGCTCGGGCTGGTCGACGGGCTCGATGCCGTGGCCCGCCCGCGCTGGCCGCTCGATCCCGCCGCCGAGCCGGTGCGCGGCGCCGGCGTGCGAGCGTGATATGTCGATGAGAATGGGTATCCTCGGCGGCGGCGCATGGGGAACGGCGCTCGCCGCGGTCGCTGCCGCCGACGGTACACCGACCCTGCTGTGGGCGCGCGAGGCTGACGTCGTCGACGGCATCAACGCCGATCACACCAACTCGCTTTTCCTGCCCGGCGTCGCGCTCCCCGCCGCGATCCGCGCCACCTCCGGATTGATCGAGGCGGCATCGCAGGACGCCGTGCTCGTCGTTGTCCCGGCACAGCACGTCCGCACGCTGCTGGCTCAGCTTAGCGCGTTGCCGCCGCGACCGCTGCTGCTATGCGCCAAGGGTATCGAGGCGGGCACGCTGCTGCTGTTGTCCGAAATCGCGGCGGCGGTGCTGCCCGATTGGCCATGCGCGGTGCTGTCGGGACCGACGTTTGCCGCCGAGGTTGCGCGCGGCCTGCCGACTGCGGTGACTCTCGCCTGCGCCGATGCGGCGCTTGGCACACGGCTGGCCGCGCGGCTGGCGCGCCCGCATTTCCGCCCCTACCTCAGCGCCGACGTGATCGGGGCTGAGGTCGGCGGCGCCGTCAAGAACGTCCTCGCGGTCGCTTGCGGCGTCGTCGTCGGTGCGGGACTCGGCGAGAACGCGCGGGCGGCGGTGATCAGCCGTGGTTTCGCCGAGATGCTGCGCTTCGGCGTGGCGAAGGGGGCCGCGGCCGCGACGCTGACCGGCCTCTCGGGACTCGGTGACCTCGTACTGACCTGCGGCTCAGCCCAATCACGCAATCTCAGCCTCGGTATCGCGCTCGGGCAGGGGCGAACGGCTACCGCGGTCCTGGCTGAGCGGCGCACCGTCGCCGAGGGTGCGGCCACCGCTCCCGTTCTCGTCGTCGCCGCCCGCCAGCTTGCCGTCGACATGCCGATCGCCGCCGCCGTCGCTGCGCTGCTCGCAGGCG
>JAYTHJ010000285.1:0-3034 GCA_043732725.1 Sphingomonadaceae bacterium
GAGGTCGAGGCGACGCCGACCGGCGGCGGCCAGGGTGCGTTGCTCAGGCTGCCCGGCGGGCGCGTCTGGCAGTTCAAGGCGCGCGGCGGCACGCTGGCGCTCGACGACAGCGTCTGGATCGACCTCGACGGGCGGCCGCAGCCGACGCAGCAACTCGTGCTCAGCGCCACCGGTGCTGCGGCCCGTTTCAACTGGTCGTTCAAGCGAGCGAATTAAAGGAATTTGAGTTGGATCAGGTTAAGCTCACGCGCGCTTTGCTGTCGGTATCTGACAAGACCGGGCTGGTCGAGCTCGGCCACGCGCTGGCGCGGCACAATATCGAGCTGCTGTCGACCGGCGGTACCGCGACCGCCTTGCGCGCCGCCGGGCTGACCGTCACCGACGTCGCCGACCACACCGGTTTTCCCGAGATGATGGACGGACGGGTCAAGACGCTGCATCCCAAGGTCCACGGCGGCTTGCTGGCGTTGCGCGACGACCCTGGCCACGCTGCATCGATGAACGAGCACGACATCGCGCCGATCGACCTGCTGGTGGTCAATCTCTACCCGTTCGCCGCGACCGTGGCGCGTCGCGCAGTGCGTGACGAGGTCATCGAGAATATTGACATCGGCGGCCCGGCCATGATCCGCTCGGCAGCCAAAAACCACGCGCATGTCGCCGTCGTCACCGACCCTGGCGATTATGCCGAACTGACGGCGCAGCTCGATGCGGATGAGGGCAAAACGACTCTGGCGTTACGTCGCAAGCTCGCCGCCACCGCCTTTGCCGCGACCGCCGCTTACGATGCGACGATCGCCGGCTGGTTCGACACAGTCGACCAGCCGCAGCTGTTTCCGGCGGTGCGCGTCATGGCGACCCGGCGGTCGTCGCTGCTGCGCTACGGCGAGAATCCGCATCAGCTTGCCGCGCTGTACCTGCCGATGCGTCCGGCGGCGCGCGGCATCGGCCAAGCCGAGCAGGTTCAGGGCAAGGAACTCAGCTACAACAACTACGCCGATGCCGATGCCGCGCTTGAATTGGTCGCCGAGTTCCGCGACGGCCCGCCGACGGTGGTCATCGTCAAGCATGCCAACCCGTGCGGCGTCGCTAGCGCCGCAACGCTCACCGAAGCCTATGCAGCGGCGCTGGCGTGCGACAGCGTCTCGGCGTTCGGCGGTATCATCGCGGTCAACCGGCAGCTCGACGCGGCGACCGCGGAAGCGATCAGCGCGATCTTCACCGAAGTCGTCGTCGCCCCCGCCGCCGACGAAGCGGCGCGCGCGGTGTTCGCACGCAAGAAGAATTTGCGGCTGCTGCTCACCGGCGGGCTGCCCGATCCGTCACGGGGCGGGCTGCAGACGAAGATCATCACCGGCGGCGTTCTCGTGCAGGAGCGCGATAGTGGCCGGCTCGGGCCCGATGACCTCCGCGTTGTCACGAGGCGTTCGCCGACCGCACAGGAGCTCGCCGACTGCCGCTTCGCGTGGCTCGTCGCCAAGCACGTCAAGTCGAACGCGATCGTCTATGCCAAGGACGGCAGTACCGCCGGCATCGGTGCGGGCCAGATGAACCGCCTTGAGTCGGCGCGCATCGCGGCGTGTAAAGCGCGCGACGCCGCCGCCGTCGCCGGCTGGGCGGCATCACGCACCATCGGCAGCGCCGTCGCGTCGGACGCGTTCTTCCCGTTCGCCGACGGCTTGCTCGCCGTCGCCGAGGCCGGGGCGACCGCGGTCATCCAGCCCGGCGGCTCGATCCGCGACGCCGAAGTCGTGGCCGCCGCCGACGACCGCGGGCTGGCGATGATATTCACGGGAATGCGACACTTCCGGCATTGAGGCGAGCGATCTTGCAGGCAGCAGCAGTGCCCCGGCGACCCGCCACCTTGATTATAGTGGCGAAATCATTGTCATTACTTTTAAGGCGGCTGGGTCACACTTCTACAGCTGGACAGGGGATTGATCGATCGGTCTATTGTGCGGCGCGGGTTGGCGGAGATGATCGGCACGTTCTGGCTGGTCTTCGGCGCTTGCGGCAGTGCCGTGCTGGCAGCGGCGTTTCCGCAGCGCGGCATCGGCTTCGCTGGCGTCAGCCTGGCGTTCGGCTTGACCGTGCTGACCATGGCTTATTCGATCGGGCACATTTCAGGCTGCCACCTGAACCCCGCCGTTACTGTCGGGCTGTGGGCCGGCGGGCGCTTCCCCGCGAAGGACAACGCACGCTACGGTTTCGCGCAGCTTATCGGTGCGATCATTGCCGCCGCGGCGCTCGCGGCGATCGCCAGCGGCAAGGCCGGCTATAGCGGCGGGCTGGCGTCGAACGGTTTTGGCGAGCATTCGCCCGGCGGCTATGCACTGGCGTCCGCCGTCCTGATCGAGGTCATCCTGACCGCTGGCTTCCTTTTCGTCATCCTCGGCTCGACCGACGGCCGCGCGCCAAAGGGTTTCGCGCCGATCGCTACCGGGCTGGCGCTGACGCTGATCCACTTGATCGGCATCCCGGTCACCAACGCCTCGGTCAACCCAGCACGCTCGACCGGCCCGGCGCTGCTTGAAGGCGGCATCGCTTTGCAGCAGCTCTGGGTATTCTGGCTCGCGCCGCTGGCAGGCGCGCTGCTCGGCGGCATCGGCTACCGCACGCTTGCCCCCGATGTTAAGCCCGACGTGGTCGGCGATGCGAATCTGATTGCGCCCGCGGTGGTAGTATCGGCAAAGTAGGCGGCCGCTGTTCTAAGTAACAGTCGGCTTAATACTAACTCTCCCTGATGTTCATCTATGCGCCCACTGGCGCAGTCCGATAGACATGATGCGCCACGGTTGATCGGTGAGGCGGTTCCAGGCGAAGCAGCACTGGTCGAGGATATCGTCGCAGGATTTGAAGATACGGTTCGACAGCCGTTGTCGCGCCTGAACTGCCAGACGTTCTCGACCGGGTTGCGCTCGGGGCATTTGGGCGGCAGCGGCAGCAGGGTGATGTTGGCCGGGATGACCAGCCCTGCCGAGAGATGCCAGCCTGCCTGGTCAAGTATCAGCACGGCATGGGCACCGGGCGCCAC
>JAYTHJ010000286.1:0-3011 GCA_043732725.1 Sphingomonadaceae bacterium
CGCAAGCCCGGCTCGGGATCGAGCGTGACGCCCCAGGCGCGCTCGAACAGCCCGCGCGCTTCAGGGTCGCCGACGTGCCGATACCCTGAGAACTCATGCGGGAAGCTGCCCATGTCGCAGGCCCCCTGGACGTTATTCTGGCCCCGCAGCGGATTGACCCCGGTGCCTTCGCGACCGACGTTGCCGGTCGCCATCGCGAGGTTGGCGATCGCCATCACTGTCGACGAGCCCTGGCTATGCTCGGTAACGCCGAGCCCGTAATAGATCGCCGCGTTGCCGCCGGTCGCATACAGCCGCGCGGCGGCGCGCAGGTCGCACGCGGGGACACGGGTCAGCGCTTCGGTGGCTTCAGGCGAGCGCTCGGGCTGCGACACGAACGCCGCCCAGTCGACGTACTCGTCCCAGTCGCAGCGCGCGCGGATATAATCCACGTTCGCGAGGCCCTCGGTGACAACGACGTGCGCCATCGCGGTAAGAACCGCGACGTTGGTACCGGGGCGCAGTGCGAGGTGATGATCGGCGTCGATATGCGGCGTGTGGACGAGATCGATCCGCCGCGGGTCGACGACGATCAGTCTCGCCCCCTGCCGCAGCCGCTGCTTCATGCGGCTGGCGAATACCGGATGGCCGTCGGTCGGATTGGCCCCGATCACCAGCATTACATCGGCGTGCATGACGCTGTCGAAATCCTGCGTTCCCGCCGAGGTTCCGAAGGTGGCCTTCAACCCATAGCCGGTCGGCGAATGGCAGACGCGCGCGCAGGTATCGACGTTGTTGTTGCCGAACCCTTGCCGGATCAGCTTCTGGACGAGGAAGGTCTCCTCGTTAGTGCAGCGCGACGAGGTGATGCCGCCGACCGCCTGCGTGCCGAATTTAGCCTCGATGCGGCGGAACTCGCTCGCGGTATAGGCGATCGCCTCGCCCCAGCTGACCTCGCGCCACGGCTCGCCGACGTGGCTGCGGATCATTGGGTTGAGGACGCGCTCGCGGTGGTTGGCGTAACCCCACGCGAAGCGCCCCTTGACGCAGCTGTGGCCGCGATTGGCCTTGCCGTCTTTCCACGGCACCATCCGCACCAGCTCCTCGCCGCGCATCTCGGCGCGGAAGCTGCAGCCGACGCCGCAATAGGCGCAGGTCGTGACGACGGCGCGGTCGGGGGTGCCGATCTCGATCACTTTCTTTTCCTGCAGCGCCGAGGTCGGGCAGGCCTGCACGCAGGCCCCGCACGATACGCACTCGGACGACAGGAAGTCCTGCTTCTGGCTGGCGCTGACGGTCGAGGCGAAGCCGCGATCGTCGATCGTCAGCGCGAAGGTGCCCTGGACCTCGTCGCAGGCGCGGACGCAGCGCGAGCAGACGATGCACTTGGTCGAATCAAAGTCGAAATACGGGTTCGACTCGTCCTTGCAGGCTTCGAGATGGTTCGCGCCCTCGTAGCCGTAGCGGACATCGCGCAAGCCGACCGCGCCGGCCTGCTCCTGCAGCTCGCAGTCGCCGTTCGCCGGGCAGGTCAGACAGTCGAGTGGATGATCGGAGATGTACAGCTCCATCACCCCGCGGCGCAGCTGCGCGAGTTTGGGGGTCTGGGTTCGCACGACCATGTTCGCCGCCACCGGCGTGGTGCACGACGCGGGGTAGCCATTGCGGCCCTCGACCTCGACGAGACACAACCGGCACGAGCCGAATGCGTCGAGGCTGTCGGTCGCGCATAACCTCGGGATCGTCGTGCCGAGCAGTGCGGCGGCGCGCATCACCGACGTTCCGGCGGGGACTTCAATCGTCTGCCCGTCGATCTTTAGCAATACCGTGGTCACCGCCGCGGTCGACGAGGTAGGCGCGGGCTTGGTGCCGAGATCGAGTTCGCCGAGCCATGCCATGACGCTATTCCGCAGCTAGGGGGAGCGGTGCGCCGAGTGGCACCAACCCGAAATCTTCGGGAAAATAGTCGAGTGCGCTGAGCACCGGGTACGGCGTGAAGCCGCCAAGCGCGCAAAGCGAGCCGTGTTTCATTGTCTCGCAAAGGTCGCGCAGCAGCTCGACCTCCTGCGCCGGTGCGCGCGGGACCGAACGCGAATTGCGGATCTGCGGTAGCGCTTCGAGCGCCCCGCCGGCGCGGCCTCCGGCAACGATACGGTCGATGACCTCGACGCCGCGGGTCGAGCCGATCCGACACGGCGTGCACTTGCCGCAGCTCTCGACCGCGCAGAACTCCATCGCGAAACGCGCCATGTGCGCCATGTCGACGGTGTCGTCGAACACCGTGATCCCGGCGTGACCGATCAGGCCACCCGCTGCGGTGAAGCTCTCATAATCGAACGGCACGTGGAACATCGACGGCGGGAAATACGCCCCGAGCGGCCCACCGACCTGCACTGCGCGCACCGGGCGGCCGCTGTCGGTGCCGCCACCGATGTCGTGGACGAGTTCACCGAGAGTGATGCCGAAGCCGACCTCGAACAGCCCGCCGTTGCGGACGTTGCCAGCGAGCTGCACCGGCATCGTGCCGCGCGATCGCCCGAAACCGACCTCGCGGTAGCGCTCGGCTCCTTCGGCGAGGATAAACGGCACCGCCGCGAGGCTGAGGACGTTGTTGATGACGGTCGGCTTGCCGAACAGGCCGTGATGCGCGGGCAGCGGCGGCTTGGCCCGCACCTGGCCGCGCTTGCCCTCGATCGAGTCGAGGAGCGCGGTCTCCTCGCCGCAGATGTATGCCCCCGCGCCGACGCGGACTTCGAGCGCGAATGGCGCGACCAGCGCGACCGCGCGCCGGATCGCTTCCTGCATGACTTGAATCGCGAACGGATATTCCGAGCGGATGTAGATATAGCCGTAGGTCGCGCCGGTCGCATGCCCGGCGATCGCCATGCCCTCGATCAGGCAATAGGGATCGCCCTCCATCAGCATGCGGTCGGCGAACGTGCCGCTGTCGCCCTCGTCGGCGTTGCAGACGATATACTTGGTCGTGCCCGGCGCGAGCAGCACGGTGTCCCACTTGATGCCGGTCGGGAAGC
>JAYTHJ010000287.1:0-3008 GCA_043732725.1 Sphingomonadaceae bacterium
TCGTGGTTGTCACCAACACCTTCTCGATGTCAGATGGCGACCAATTTCCCTTCTTCTTCTGCCAGTGGAGAATGGGGCCAGTCGTCGGCCAGCGGACGTGGAGCGGGGTGCGCGGGATCAAGGGGCCGTGGCGCCTGATCGACGGCACCTATTCACGGTACCAAGGGATTGGCTCCTTGCGGTAGACGGCCGCGCGATCATCGAAAACCGTGGCGCTTAATCCGGCCTGATTGTCGATGGCGGGCCCGGCGACATGCTTGCCGGGCGCGATGCGCAACTGTCTGCTGCTGTGGCCGCGATAATTCCAAAGTCGGGTTCCATTCAAGCTAACGTGATCGGTAGCGGCCGACCGCCCACGGCGGCGGGGCAGAAGCGCTTATCGCCACGCGCCTTGCCGCCGACATTTTCCAGCTGCCCCCAAAAATCCGCTCGATTGCAAGCTAGCGTATCCAGGCGGCTGCTGAGCCGGTTACAGGGCGTGCTGCGACCGCGCTGACGAGGTCCGGCCTGCATGCCACGGCATGGTCTGGCGCTCAGAACAAGACAAGAACAGAGGCGTTACCGGAACGCGTCGTAATGGACATCGCGAACGTGCCCGTTGCGGACGTTGACCAGCACCAGATCGGGACCATAGCGGACCCAGCGATAATGCAGCGGCGGCGCGTACAAGCCGAACACGTGACAGTTGTGGAAGTAAAATTTTGAACCGAACAGGATCGACGGCAATATCGCGCCACGTGCTAGCGGCGGTATTGCGTGTAGCCGTGCGGATAGTGGTAGACTGGCGCGTGGTAATGCGGCGGGCGGTGATATCCCGGACGGTTACCGTTGTGAGGCGGGCGCGAGCGGTTTGGACTGGGACGCGGCGGCTGGATTTGCGGGCCGCCGTTGCCGGGGCGGAGCGGTTGGATCTGTGGACCGCCGTTGCCGGGGCGGGGTGGTTGCACCTGCGGCCGGCCGGGGCCGCTCGGCTGAACCGGTTGCGGTTCGGGGCGCGCCATGCGGTCCTGCGCCGGGACGGTTGTCGGCAACAGCGTGATCAGCAGTGCCGATGTCAGCCAAAGGTTCGCGCGCATGGCTTGGTCCCCAAACGCTTCTTGGCAGCGCATCGGAACGGCATTGTCGTAACAAGAGCCTCGTAACAAGAGCGTCGTAACAAGAGCGTCGTCACGGGCCACCGCGACTAACGCCGGGGTCTCTCAGCTTTCGCGCAACCGCGGCATCAGTTCGACGAAGTTGCAAGGGCGGTAGCGGCTGTCGAGCTGGCTCGCGAGGATGCCGTCCCACGCGTCGCGGACGGCGCCGGTCGAACCCGGCAGCGCAAACAGATAGGTGCCGCGCGCCACCCCGGCGGTGGCACGCGACTGAACGGTCGAGGTGCCGATGTTGGCGTAGCTGAGCCAGCGGAACAGCTCGCCGAAGCCGGGGATCTCCTTGTCCCAGACTTTGGCCAGCGCCTCGGGCGTGACGTCGCGCCCGGTGACGCCGGTGCCGCCGGTCGAGATCACGCAGTCGATTTCGGGGTTCTCGATCCACGCTTCGAGTTGCGCCACGATGGCAGGGACGTCGTCGCGGACGATGGCACGCGCCGCCAATGTGTGGCCGGCGGCGGTCAGCCGCTCGACGAGCGTGTCGCCCGAGCGGTCGTCGGCAAACTGCCGCGTGTCGGAGACGGTCAGGGCGGCGATGCGCACGGGCTTGAAGGGTAAAGCGGGATCGATTGGCATGGGGTATTTATACGCCGAAGCACGCCGCTTGCTATCCCTTTCCCATCTACGCAGAGGGAGGGTGAGGGTCTCAGACGAACAAGCGCCCGCGCTCCGAACTCCCTCACCCACCCGCGCTTAAGAGGGCGCGGGCCTCGCCGTCCCGAGATGGGAGAGGGGAAGTAAGGAGGGGCAGGGGGGGCGCTGGCACTGGCACCAACACCATCGGGTTGATCTTGACCCCGCTCGCCCCCGACATACCGGGGAACTTCGGCCACAGGTTCGCCGCGAGCGCGTCGATGCTCGGCGGGCGTTTGTCGTCGCGGAGCTGGTACATCCAGTAATTGCGCAGCACGACCTCGACGTAATGGCGGGTCTCGCGGAACGGGATCGACTCGATGAATAGTAGCGGGTCGCCGTTATCGCGCAGCGTCGAATTCCAGCGCTGGACCGACCCCGGCCCGGCGTTGTACGCGGCAATCACTTTCGGCAGGAGCCCCGCGGTCCACGGCGTGTCGCGCAGATATTCGAGATACGACTGGCCGAGCTCGATGTTGAAGCTGGGATCGCCGGGATCGAGCGGCGGCAGCGGATTGCCGCTGTTGTCGGTCGCCGTCCCTAACGCCATCGAGCGCTTCACGATCGCCGCGGTCCCCGGCATAATCTGCATGATGCCCCTCGCGCCGGTGCGCGAGGTGGCGCGGGTGATGAAGTTGCTTTCCTGCAGCGCATGCGCAAACACCAGCGCGCGGTCGACCCGCCAGCCGCGTGCTGGAGTCCATTCGGGAGCCGGGTAGCGCGCCGACAACGGCGCGGTGCCGCCGAGCGGCGGATGCTGCGCCAGCCAATACTGCGTCGCGGGCAGGTTGAGCTTGGCCGCCAGCCGCAGCAGCGGCTCGTAGTCGGTGGTGTCGGTCGTCGCGCCGAGATATTTCAGCTCGCGGTCGGCCAACCCCAATTGCCCGATCTCGACCAGCGCGGCGGCGCGGTGCGCCCCGGCGACGCTGGCGAGGTGGTTCCAGTCGGCGGTGATGAAGTCGGGCTCGGTCCAGTCGAGCGGCGATTTGACCCCCAGCGCGCGCTCGGCGAGCAGCCCGTAGAAGGTCGTCGGCGACTGCGCCGCCTTCTGCAGCCGGAGCGTCACGAAATCGGGGCGTCCCGCACCGAGCCACGACCGGCTCGCCCAGTACGCTGCGGCAGCAGCAAGGTCGTCGCTGGCGAACCCGGCGTTGACGCCGTCGAAGTTCGCCGCGGCGGTATCGTAATCGCCGGTGCGGAACGCCGCGAGCCCGGCGACCCAGC
>JAYTHJ010000288.1:0-3008 GCA_043732725.1 Sphingomonadaceae bacterium
GTAGGTCGATGTAAGAAAGATCGGCGGCTTGAGTGATCCCTCCGACAGCGCCGAATCGAAGCCGTAGCCCATCATCAGCGTCGACGGGTGGAGCTGGTGATTGCCGATTGAGGTGAACTGATGGGCAACACTGCGCTTGCGCGCGGTGGATGCAGGTCCCGTGTCGGTTGATTCGGTCATATTCGGGTCCATTTTCCGTGTGACACACTAAATAGCGATTCCGTACGATTCGCACCATGCTGCGCCGACCGGCAATCGCGGAAATACGAGGTTGAAAGCTTCGGCAGCTTCGCTTCGGTAATTCCCAAACGCTTAAATACTTCGGCTCTCTTGAGATTGGGTACTGGTTCAATCGATGCAAAATCAGGCGCGCATGACCAACCTTTCGTTGCTATGAGCATTGGATGACCTGCGATCTTGCCATTCTTTACGAACATCCAGCGTGGTTCACTCCGCTGTTCGCCGCGCTCGATCGGCGTGGAATACAATACGAAGCAATCCACCTGTCGGGACATAGCTTCGATCCCGCCAGTCCTGAGGTACCGGCGCCGGTCATCCTCAGCCGCGTGGCGATGTCGAGCTTCCTGCGGGAGGCCGAGCACGGCATCTTTTATGCCGAGGCTTTGTTCGCCCACTGGGCGGCGCAGGGCGCGCGCGTGATCAACGGCGCGGACGTGATCGCGCTCGACAGTTCGAAGGCACGTCAACTGTCGCTTATCGCGGGGCTCGGCCTCGGCATTCCGCGAACGCGCGTCGTACACCGCGCGGCCGATCTACCCGCCGCGGCGCGGTCAATCGGTTTTCCGCTCATCGTCAAGGCGAACCTCGGCGGTTCGGGCGCGGGCATCGTGCGGTATCAAGATGCCGCGGAATTGACGAAGTCGATCGCGGCGCGGTCGGTGCCCGAAAGCGTCGATCAGGTACTGCTGGTGCAGGACTATGTCCCCGCCCGCCAAGGGACAGTCACGCGGCTGGAAACGCTCGGCGGTAAATTCCTGTACGCGATCGACATCGAAAGCCCAGCCGACAGTTTCGATCTCTGCCCCGCGGACTCCTGTCAAATCGGGCGCGGCGGCGCGGCGATGCTGATGACGCGCGCGAATCCTGCACCCGAAGTCGTCGACGCCGCGGAGCGCATTGCGCTGGCAGTGGGTCTCGATGTCGGCGGCATCGAGGTGATGATCGACGATCGCGACGGTACGCCGCGCTTTTACGACATCAACGCGCTGTCTAATTTCGTCGCCAAGCCGATGGACGTTCTCGGCTGGGACCCGCACGATCGGCTCATCGACTACCTCGAAGCCGCAATCGCCGCAAAAAGGAGCTGACCATGCGATATGGATTCTGGGCCCCTGTCTTTGGCGGCTGGCTGCGCAATGTCGCCGACGAGCGGATGGCGGCGACGTGGGAATACATGCGCGAGCTCTGCGTGCGCGCCGAACAGATCGGCTATGATCTAACGCTCGTCGCCGAACTCAACCTGAACGACATCAAGGGCATCGAGGCGCCGACACTCGATGCGTGGTCCACCGCGGCGGCCCTCGCGGCGGTGACGCGACGTATGGAACTGATGGTCGCGGTTCGGCCGAACTTTCACCAGCCCGCGCTGTTCGCCAAGCAAGCAGCGAACATCCAGCAGATCAGCGGCGGACGGCTCAGCCTCAACGTAGTCTCCTCGTGGTGGGCGGAGGAGGCCAAGCAATACGGCCTGCAATTCGACGCGCACGATGATCGCTATGCGCGCACCGCCGAGTGGCTCCACGTGGTCAACGGCCTGTGGAGCGAGGAGCGCTTCAGCTTCGAGGGCAAGCTTTATCGGACCGAAGGCGCAGTGCTTGCGCCGAAGCCACGCCCTAAGCCGATGCTCTACGCAGGCGGTGAATCCGAGAACGCAAAGACGATGATCGCCGCGCAGTGCGATGCCTATGTGATGCACGGCGACGAGCCCGCGGTGATCGCCGCCAAGATCGCCGACATGCGCGCGCGGCGGGAGCGGATAGGGCTGCCGCCCATGATCTACGGCATGGCAGCCTACGCGATCGTCCGCGACAGCACGCGCGAGGCCGAGGGCGAGGTCGCGCGCATCACTGACATGGGCGACCGGACACCGCCGGGCTTCGACAATTTCGACCAGTGGCTTTCGGGCACCCAGCTCGAGCGCGAGCTCAAGATCCGCGAATATTCGGTCAGCAACCGTGGGCTTCGGCCCGGCCTCGTTGGCACACCCGAACATGTCAGCGCACGCATCGCCGAGTTCGAAGCGGCGGGGCTGGATCTGCTGCTGCTGCAGATGAGCCCGCAGATGGAGGAGATGGAGCGTTTCTCCGCGCAGGTGATCCCGGCCGAGCTGCTCGTGGCGGCGTGAACCGCGCACTCGCAACGCTCGCCGGACTCGCGCTCGGGATCGCCGCTGGCGCGCTCACTATTGCGCTGGGCTGGTCGTCGGCAGACGCGCTGGCTGCGGCGGGCTTCATCGGCACGCTTTGGCTTGATGCGTTGAGAATGACAGTGCTGCCGCTTGTCGTCACGCTTACAGCGACCGGGACCGCGCGCGCGATCGCTGCGGCGCGGGGCGGCGTGATCATTCGGCGCACGGCGGGGCTCGGTCTCGCCTTACTCGTGGCTTCGGCAGTCGTCGCAATCCTGCTTGGGCCACCCCTTTTGAGCGCATGGTCGCCGAGCCGGGCGGCGCTGGCCGGCTTACGCGCGGTCAGTCCACTAGCACCATCCGCCGTGGCGACTGTCGGCGATGCGATTAGCGGCCTTATCACTCCCAATCTCGCGGCCGCGGCAGCCAGCGGCGCGATCGCGCCCCTTGCCATCTTCGCTCTGTTGTTCGGTGCCGCCGCAGCGCGGTTACCAGACGAGCGCACCGCCGTTGCTCTCGAAGCGCTGACGCAGGCGGCCGCGATCGTGCTCGTTATCGTCGGCTGGGTACTTGTAGTTGCCCCGCTCGGCGTGGCAGCGCTCGGCTTCACGCTCGGCGCGCGACTGGGCTTAGGCGCGGG
>JAYTHJ010000289.1:0-3000 GCA_043732725.1 Sphingomonadaceae bacterium
CGACGCCGGCTTCGAGATGTTCGGCCGCCGGTAGATCGCCGCGATCGCCATCTTCTTCATCAGCGTCGACACATGCAGCCGACCGACCTTGACGCCTTCGGCGGTAACCAAGTCACGTAACATCCGGCTGCCCGCGAACGGAAAATCCATGTGCAGCTCGTCGAGCCGCCGCATGATGGCGAGATCGGCAACCGAGGTCGGTCGCGGCAGATAATAGACGCTGCCGCGGCTGATCCCGAGCTCCCGCGCCTGCCGGGTCACCGGTAGCGCGTGTGAACGATCGATCATCGATTTGTGCTCGGCAACAGTCCCGCGTTGCCGAGCGCCCCGGACAAAAAATCGTTCACCAGCGTCAACTCGCCGATCTTGGCGTGCAGCGTCTTCACGTCGATCGCCGGCTCGGCGGGCTCATTGTGGCTGTCCGATCCGAAAACCCCGGCAGCGCCTTCCAGCAACTGCCCGCGCCAGGTCGTGATCTGGTTCGGGTGCACGTCAAACTGCTGTGCCAACTCGGACAGTGTCTTCTCGCCCTTCACGGCAGCCAAAGCCACCATTCGCCTTGAAAGCCGGACGGTGGTTCCGGCGTGTTCGCTTCGTCAGCTGTTCTGCTGTTCGGCAGCCATCCCGGCCGCCTTCAGGCAGAAACTCCACTTAGTCGACTGTGCAGATTAGCCGAGCCACCTCTCTACCCCCTCCGGGCATGCTGTGCCCGGGTGGCAGCAGTCCACATCGTTGATCCCTCCGGTTCTTCGCAAAACCCTCGGAATCAGCCTCGTGCCAGCGCGTCAAGCGCAACCGATTGATATCACCTAACTTAGTTTCGGGTCAGACACTGATATCGTAGCGATCGAGCATCATGACCTTGTCCCAGACCTGAACGAAGTTCTTGACAAAACGAGTGTGCCCGTCGGTGCCCGCATACACCTCGGCCACGGCGCGAAGCTGGCTGTTGGAGCCGAAGATCAGGTCGTTGCGCGTCGCCTTGAAGCGCGGTTCGCCCGTGGCGCGGTCGTCGAGCGAAAAGGTCATGCCCATTACGTCCGCCTTCTTCCATTCATAGTCCGTACTCGTCAGTGCGGTGAAGAAATCATTCGTCAGGACGCCGATCCGATCGGTGAAAATACCGTGCGCCGATCCGTCGTAGTTCGCGCCCAGCACACGCAGGCCCCCGACCAGCGCCACCCATTCCGGAGCGGTTAGCGTCAGAAGTTGCGCCTTGTCGAGAAACATCTCCTCCGGCGAAACATCGTGCGTCATCGACTGGAAGTGATCGTCGACATAGTTGCGGAAGCCATCGACCACGGGCTTAAGCCAAGTGAACATCTCGATGTCGGTCAAGTCCTGTGTCGTGTCGCGTCGGCCTGGTGTGAATGGCACGAGAACGGCGACACCTGCATCGGCGGCGGCCTTCTCGACCGCCGCGCAGCCGCCAAGGACAATCAAATCGGCTAGCGACACCTTCATACCACCCAACTTGCCGTTGAAGTCGGCCATGACACTCCGCAAGGCCGCAACCACCGGAATCGTGCGGCGGTTGACAGCCCAGTCCTTTTGCGGAGCCAGTGCCAGGCGTCCGCCGTTGGCGCCGCCACGCTTGTCGCTGTTGCGGTAGGTGGCGGCTGCCGAGAAGGCGGTGAAGACGAGGTCGGAGACCGAAATATCCGTCGCCATGATCGCCCGCTTCAGCGCGTGGATCTGCGTGACGTTGATCGGCTCGTGATCGAGGGGAGGAATCGGATCCTGCCACAGCAGGCCGTTCTCGTTGCGCTTCTCGGGGCCGAGGTAACGCTCGCGCGGACCCATGTCGCGATGGGTCAGCTTGTACCATGCTTTGGAAAAAGCCTGGGTAAAGGCGTCGAAGTCGTTAAGGAACTTCTCGCAGACCGCGCGATAGGCTGGGTCCACCTTCAGGGCAATATCGGTGGTCATCATCATCAACGGGTTCATCTGGCCCGGAATATGCGCGTCGGGAGTCTTCGGTGCGCTCGGGTCGGTCGGGATCCACTGCAGCGCGCCGGCCGGACTTTTGATCTGGTGCCACTCGAACCTAAACAGATTTTCGAGGTAGCTGTTGTCCCACTGCGTCGGATCGGGCGTCCAGCTGCCCTCGATACCATTGGTCATCGTGAACTCGGCGTGGCCGGTCCCTTCCGGATTGTGCCAGCCGAGACCCATCGCTTCGATGGGCGCGATCTCGGGCGGCGCTCCAATCCGGACAGCAGCGACCATGCCATGACTCTTGCCGAAGGCGTGACCGCCAGCAATCAGGGCGACCGTCTCCTCGTCATTCATCGCCATGCGGCTGAAGGTGATGCGGATGTCGTGCGCCGATCCCATCGGGTCGCCATTGGAATAAGGGCCCTCGGGGTTGACATAGATAAGTGCCTGATGGCTCGCGGCGAGCGGATTTTCGAGGTCGTAGTCGGGACTACCGTTCTGACCGCGCCAGCGCTTGTCGCGCGTCACCATGCTGTCGAAGGAAGTAACGTGCTTGGGGTCCCAAACTTCAGGCCCCCAATAAGTGCTGGTGTCGGCTTCCCACGCATCGTGCCGGCCACCACCGAAGCCATAGGTCGGGAAGCCCATGATCTCGAGCGCGCAATTGCCGGTCAAAACCATGAGGTCTGCCCACGACAGCGCGTTGCCGTACTTCTGCTTGATCGGCCAGATCAGGCGGCGCGATTTGTCGGTGTTGCCGTTGTCCCACCAGCTGTTGATCGGCGCGAAGCGCTGCAACGCCTCGCCGGCCCCTCCACGGCCATCGGCGATCCGATAGGTGCCGGCCGCGTGCCACGCCATGCGGATCATCTGCGGCCCGTAATTACCATAATCGGACGGCCACCACGCCACCGATGAGGTCAGAAAGGTCTTTATGTCCCGCTTCAGCGCTGCAAAGTCGATGCTATTGAAAGCCGCAGCATAATCGAAATCGTCGCCGAGCGGATTGGCCTGCGGTCCGTTGCGATGGAGCTGCTCAACCTTCAGGCGATCGGGATACCA
>JAYTHJ010000290.1:0-2999 GCA_043732725.1 Sphingomonadaceae bacterium
ACCGCGAGCGAGATTCTTCGCAATGACCGCTTTACCCGCGTCGGCGCGCTCGACAGTGATATCGGAGAGCACGGCGCGCATCCCGGCCGCGGCGACGACGTGCGCGATGCCGTTGCCCATCAAGCCTGCCCCGATGATGCCGATCGTGTTCATGCGGTACTCCGGTCAGCTGCTAAGGGACATGGTCAGGAAGCTCGCGCGTGTCATCGTGTGGATCACCTCACCGAGTTGGACGGTCGTCGCGCGCAGCAAGGTGAGGATGACGCGCGCATCGATGATCCGGTCGAACGTCTCGATCAAGCCCGCCGCTAGCTACTCGTAATCCAGCCAGCGCACCAGTCCAAGCGCCACCGACACGAAGATGTTGGTGACGGCGAACAGCCACAGCATCGTCGCGGCGGAGCGTTCGCGGATGCCGAGGCCGCGCAAGGCGATATGCTCGCCGACGGTAAACTTCTGCTCCTCGCGACCGAGCGCGACGGCGAGGACAGCTTGCATCGGATCAAACGTTCAGCAGGAGCTTGGTCGGCTGGCTGTCTCTGTCGAGGAAGGCGATCTCACCGCTGTCGCCGCTAATCCGGATTGCGCTCCGCGCCAAGGCGATAGCGCGGCGGATGACACCGCTGCTGGTGGTGCCGCCGAACGCGCCTTTCAGCTCCTCGATGGCTTTCGGCGCACCCTCGTCGAGCTGAAAGCTGGTCTGCGGCATCATCGTCTCCCCATCGTGGGAAATTATATCGTCAAGATACGATTAACAAAGGTCAGCGCTTCACCAGCCCGTATTCAATCAGGCTCCGGGCGGTGTCGACGATACTTTCGGCGGGCGGTCGCGGGTCCCAGCCGAGTACCGCGCGGGCATGACTGCTATCGCAGATTCGCTCGCGCCCGAGTTCGGGCAGCACCAGCTTGATCTCGGGGTCGAACAGCCCGGAAAGGCGAACGAGAAGGTCGGGCAGGCGCAGCGTAGGCACCCGCTTCGCGCGATCGCCGAGCCGGCTCTTGAGCACCGCCGCGATATCGCTCAGCCACAGCGTTTCGGCGGTACACAGGAAGCGCTCGCCGTTCAGCCCCGGCTGGGTCATTGCACAGACGTGCGCGGCAGCGACATCGCGGACATCGCAGACTGGGAAACCGATATTCGGCAACCCGGGAAGGTCGCCGTTGAGCATCTTGTGGACCGCGGCGAGCGAGCCCGAATAGTCGCTGCCGAGCACAGGCCCGAGGACCAGCCCGGGGTTGATCGTGCAAAACTCCATCGCGCCGCCTTCGGACGCCATGAAATCGCGCGCCGCACGTTCGGCGATGACTTTCGAGCGGACGTAAGCGTAGGTGTCGGGATGGTTAGGGTCGGTCCAGTCGGCTTCAGTAAAGACTCGCCGCCGCTCGGACACGCCGTAGCAGATCGCCGCCGTTGACGAGGTCATGACGACCCGTTTGACGCCAGCGTCCCGGGCGGCGCGGAGCACGCGCAGCGCGCCGTCGCGGGCAGGGACGATCAATTCGTCGTCGTTCTTGGAAACGCCGGACGGCAACGGCGAGGCGATGTGCAGGACGTAGTCGCAGCGTGTCGCAGCTTCGGCCCAGCCAGCGTCGGCGGTCAGATCGGCGGCGGATAGTTTAAGTTGTCCAGCGTCTAGCCCCAGAGTGGCGCGGACGGCTTCGGCCTTGGCAAGATCGCGGATCGTGCCGCAGACTACCCAGTCCTCGGCAATCAGGTGCTTGATCGCAAAGCCGGCGATGTATCCTGACGCGCCGGTTACGAGTACCGTGCCTTGGCTCATCTGTGCACTCTCAGCCGCTTCGCCGATGTTAGAGCGAAGGTAATGTTATCCCCGCAGCCGTTGCCAGCGCTGCCAAAGCACCGGCCGTCGCCAGCGCCACCGCACCGTAGACGATCAGGCGCGAGCGCGCGACCAGCGCGATCGACAGCAGCACGATCGACATCTGTAGCGCGGTCTCGCCGAGTTCATAGCCTTCGCCCGCAGCGACGGCTCGGGCTCCTTCGACGCGCAGTTCCTCGCCGCGCGTTTGCAGCTGCCCGATGCCATGTCCGGCTTTGTCAGGGGCGCGCAAGTGCTTGCCCTCGGCGATCGCGGCGGCACGGTCGGCGGGGCGGAGTGTCGCCGACAGCGCCGCAGCTTTGTAGACGGTCTCGCGGACGATCTTCGCCTGCATATAGGCAAAGGTGTCCGACGCCTCGACGGCGTGAAGCAAGCTCTCGCGAACCGCGCCTGCCGCCGCCATGTGAACGATCGCCAGTGTTACCGCGAACACCCCGATGAGCACCGAGACACGGTCGCGAAACGTTCGTTCGGCGGCGCGCTCGGCAGTTTCCGCGACGTCGCGGTGGCTCTCGGCACGCTCGATGGCGTCGTCGATCAGCTCCTTGGCATCTGCAGGCTCGATCACGCTATAGCTTTTCGGTCATTTCGGGGACCAGCTTGAAGAGATCGCCCACCAGACCGAAGTCGGCGACCTGGAAAATCGGTGCGTCGTCGTCCTTATTGATGGCAACGATAATCTTGGCGTCCTTCATACCCGCGAGATGCTGGATTGCGCCCGAGATGCCGACCGCGATGTATAGTTCGGGGGCGACGATCTTGCCGGTCTGGCCGACCTGATAGTCGTTGGGCACATAACCCGCGTCGACGGCGGCGCGGCTGGCACCGAGCCCGGCACCGAGCTTGTCGGCAAACGGGTCCATGATTTCATGAAACTTCTCCGAACTGCCAAGCGCGCGACCACCCGAAACAATGATCTTCGCCGCCGTCAGCTCGGGACGCGCGCTGGAGGTCAGCTCGGCGCTACTGAATACCGACAAGCCCGACTCGGTGCCGCCGCCGATGCTCTCGACCGGGGCATTGCCGCCGGTCGTCGCGGCCTTGACGAATGCCGTGCCGCGCACCGTTATGACCTTCTTGGCATCGCTCGACTTAACGGTCGCGATCGCGTTGCCCGCGTAGATCGGGCGGGTGAAGGTATCGGGGCCTTCAACCGAC
>JAYTHJ010000291.1:0-9867 GCA_043732725.1 Sphingomonadaceae bacterium
TGTTCCTCCCGCCCTACAGCCCCGACTTCAACCCGATCGAGCCGGCGTTCTCGAAGCTCAAAGCCCACCTGCGCAAAGCTGCCGAGCGAACCATTCACGAACTCTGGGATGCGATCGGCCGAAACCTCGATCTCTACTCGCCACAGGAATGCGCCAACGACTTCCCGAACTCAGGCTACGATGCAGACTGATCGGAAACTGCTTTTGCATCATTCGATCGAGTTGAACCGTCGTCCCAGCGCAGGCGGGGGTCCATATGCGTCGACTGTCCGACGCGTATTGACGCCCGCCTGCGCGGGGTGACGGTGAGGTCGGAGGCTGGTTCGGCGTAACGGCATCGATCCTAAACTAGGCCGTAACGCAGTCCGCTCATGTCACACGGTTAAGCTCGTCGGCGGCGGCGGGCTCGATACCGTACCCGCGGACACGCAGAGCCCTGCCAAGTTGCAGCAGGGCATCGACCTGGCGCCGCAGGTAGCGGCGCGAGTGTCGCGACAGACAACCCGATCGTCGCTTCGGTGCGATCGGCAGCATGAAGTGACCGCTGCCACCCCATTGCCCGTCCGCGCCCAGCGCCCTAACGTCTGCCGCTTCCTGCACGGGGGCGCGATGTGAAATTACCGCTGGTCGGCATCATCATGGGGAGCACGTCCGACTGGGCGACGATGCGCCATGCGGCAGCGATGCTTGCTGGGCTCGGCGTCTTGCATGAGACGCGCGTTGTGTCGGCGCACCGGACACCGGCGCGGTTGTACGATTATGCGACGACGGCGGTGGCGCGCGGGCTGGGGGCGATCATCGCTGGGGCGGGCGGCGCGGCGCACTTGCCGGGGATGTGCGCGGCGCTGACGCGGCTGCCGGTGTACGGCGTGCCGATTCAGTCGAAGGCGTTGAACGGCATGGATAGCCTGCTGTCGATCGTCCAGATGCCTGCCGGGGTGCCGGTCGGAACGCTGGCGATCGGCAAGCCGGGAGCGATCAACGCGGCGCTGCTGGTCGCGGCGGGCTTTGCGGTGTTCGACGACGCGCTCGCCGGACGGCTCGAGGCGTGGCGCGCGGCGCAGCGCGATGCGGTGGCGGAGACGCCGCCGGTCGAAGCCCATCCAGACCTTATCCCCGCATGATCCCGCCGGGTTCGACGATCGGCATTCTCGGCGGCGGTCAGCTTGGGCGGATGCTGGCGCTGGCGGCGGCGAACATGGGCTACCGCGTCCACATCCTCGCGCCCGAGGCTGAGCTGCCGGCCGGCGATGTCGCGGCGCAGGTGACGCGTGCCGATTACACCGACCGCGACGCGCTTAGGGCGTTCGCGGCGCAGATCGACGTGGCGACGTTCGAGTTCGAGAATATCGACGTCGAAGCGCTGCGCTATCTGGCGACGCTGGTACCGGTGTTCCCCGGCGCGAATGCGCTCGAGGCGGCGCAGGATCGGCTGGCGGAGAAGCGCTTTATCGCCGGGCTCGGCGGTCGTGCCGCGCCCTACCGCGCCGTGGCGACGCGCGCCGGGCTCGACGAGGCGCTGGCCGCACTGGGTATCCCGGCGCTGCTCAAGACGCGGCGGTTCGGCTATGACGGCAAGGGCCAGGCGCGGATCGAGACGCCCGCTGACGCCGACGCGGCATGGGCGGCGATCGGCGGGCAACCGGCGCTGCTCGAAGCGCTGGTCGACTTCGATGCCGAATTCTCGGTGCTATTGGCGCGCGGCCCTGACGGGCGCAGCGCGGTCTACGAGGTGCCGCACAACGCGCACGTCCGCGGCGTGCTCGACTGCAGCATTGTCCCGGCCCCGGACAGCGTCACGCGCTGGCGGCCCGAGGCGGTGGCACTGGCGCAGCAGGCGGCGGATGCGCTGGACTATGTCGGGGTGCTGACGCTCGAATTCTTCGCCTGCGCCGACGGCCCGGTGTTCAACGAGATGGCCCCGCGCGTCCATAACAGCGGCCACTGGACGATCGAAGGCGCGCGCGTCAGTCAGTTCGAGAATCACATCCGCGCGATCTGCGGCGTGCCGCTCGGCAACACCGCGCTCACCGCGCCGTCGATCCGCATGGTCAACCTGCTCGGCGAGGCGGTCCACGACTGGGCGACGATCCTCGCCGACAACCGCGCGCACCTGCACCTGTACGGCAAGAGCGAGGTCAAGCCGGGCCGCAAGATGGGGCATGTCACCTGGTTGTGAAACGGCCGGCTGTGAAGCGGCGGCGGCGCGTCACGATGCTGTTCGGGGCCGCACTACTAGCGGTAGCTCCGGGGAGCACCGTGGCGCTGACCGATCTGGGGGGGCTCAGCGCCGCGTTACCGCCCGCGGTGGCATCGGATATGGGCTTTGCCGGCAACGCCGCGCCGGGCTGGAAGTTCGCACAGCCTAGCTTCGTCGAAGCTGGCTACCGCGATGCCGATCCCGGCACGCCGTCGCTGCACGGCTATGACGCGCGCTTCACCGCGCCGCCGCTGGCGATCGGCACGCTCGCCGAAGTCGTCGCGGTTCCGCCGCGCCGGCCCAGTCTCGACGAGGCGGTCGCGGCGCTCGACTCCGGGCAGGATGGGCTCGATGCGGCCGCGCTCAGGATCTTCGACAGGTCGAGTGCGCAGGTGTTCGGCAACTATAGCCTGACGATCGGCGGCGGCGAATTCGGGCAAAGCCACACCTTCAAATTCGCCGGGCAGGTCGGATCGAGCAACGACAATTAGCCGGGCCGGGCGATACCGGGACAGCGCCTAACCGGCCGCCGAGAGCGCATGGATGGTCAGCCCGACGAGCCCGCCAATGACCGTGCCGTTAATGCGGATGTACTGCAGATCGCGCCCCACGGCGTTCTCGAATTTGTCGGTGACGGTGACCGCATCCCAGCTGCGGATCGTGTCGCTGACCAAAGTCACGATCGCGTCGCCATAGTCGCTGACCAGCCCGACGACGGCGCGGCGCAGGTGCAGGTTCAATACCGCGCGCAACGCCGCATCGGCTTCGAGCGTGCGCCCGAGGCTGATCGCGGCGGTCTCGAGCTGCCCGGCACCGGCGCTCGCGGGGTCGGTCAGCAGCCGCAGCAGCGCGGCACGGGCGCTGTTCCACAGCCCGTCGAGCCAGTCGCCGAGCTGCGGGTTGGCGAGCAGGTCGGCCTTCAGCTGCTCGACTTTGGCCTGCGCTTCGGGGAAGTGGCGCAGGTCGAAGGCATAGTCGCGCAGCGCCTCAGTGATGCGGACACGCAGCGGGTGCGCGGGGTCGGCGGCGATCTCGTTGACCAGATTGCGCAGCGCATCGATGATCGAGTCGGCGACGCGGTCGTCGATCGAGGCGAGCCGCAGCAGCCACGCGGTGCGTTCGTGCACCATATCGCGGATCATGCTCTCCTGCGCGTCGAGCGTCGTTGCCGCCCAGCGGATCGCGGCATCGACGACGGGCTCGTGACGGCCATCGGCGATGGCAGCATCGATGATGCTGGCGAGCACCGGCGACGCCTCCATGCGGGTCAGCCGCGCGGTCGCGACGTCCTTGAGGATGCTGCCGAGCGTCGCGTGATCGAGCGCCTCGATCAACCGGGCGAGCAGCTTGCCGAGGCCCCGCCGCCGCCGCCCGCCACTGCGGCTCGCCTCGCGCGGTGCCGCCAGCCAGCGCGCCGCCGCACCCGCGACGTCGAACGTCTCGAGCCGCCGCGCGACGACACGCGGTGTCAGGAAATTATCCTTGAGAAACCGCGCGAGGCTGTCGCCGATACGGTCCTTATTGTTAGGAATGATCGCGGTGTGCGGGATCGGCAGCCCGAGCGGCCGGCGGAACAGCGCGGTGACCGCGAACCAATCCGCCAGCCCGCCGACCAGCGACGCCTCGGCGAAGGCCCGGACATAGCTCAGCCACGGCAAGCTCGCCTGATAAAGCGTGGCGAGCATGAACACCCCTGCCATCGCGACAAGCAACAGTGTCGCGAGCAGCCGCATCCGATGGAACGGCGTATCGGCAAGCTCGAACGGCTTGAGGGCGACGCGCAGCGCTGCCGCCTATTCCGCCGGGGTCGCGACGGGTCCGGCAATTGCGCCGCGGCCGCCGTTGGTCAGCACGCGACCGATATGCGGCGCGAGCCACTTTTCGATGTCGTCGGCGATGGTGAAGGCCGCGGGGACGATGATCAGCGTCAGCACCGTCGACAGCGCGATGCCGCCGATCACCGCGACGCCCATCGGCGCGCGCTGCGAGCCGTCGCTGCCCAGCGACAGCGCGATCGGCAGCATGCCCGCGATCATCGCCACCGAGGTCATGACGATCGGCTGCGCGCGCTTGCGCCCGGCATCGAGGATCGCCTCAACCCGGTCGATGCCGACGCGCATTTCCTCGATGGCGAAATCGATCAGCAGAATCGAGTTCTTGGCGACGATGCCGAACAGCATCAGCAGCCCGATAAAGACGTCGATCGACAGCGACTCGCCAGTGATGAGCAACGCGATGATCGCGCCGAGCGGGGCGAGGAACAATGATGCCATGTTGACGAACGGCGGCAGCACGCGGCGATACAGCAGCACCAGTACCGCGAACACCAGCAGCACGCCGGCAATCAGCGCATAGACGAAGTTGGTGATCAGCTCGCCCAGCCATTGGGCCTGACCAACCGCGACTTCCTTCACGCCTTGCGGCAGCGTCTTGTATTCGGGCAGCAGCTTGATCGCCGCATTCGCATCGCCGCTCTTGGTTCCCGGTGCGAGGTCGGCTACCAGCGCAATCCGGCGACCTTGGTTATAGCGGCGGATTTTCGTGGCACCCTCGGCAAAACCGACATCGGCGATCACCTTGAGCGGCACCGTCGTGCCGCTGGTCGTCGGCACGGGCAGATTCTCGAGCATCGACAGATCGGTGCGAGCCGTATCCGGCAGTTGGACGCGGATCGGGATCTGCCGGTCGGCGAGCGAGAACTTGGCGAGATTCTGCGGCACGTCGCCGATGGTCGCGATTCGAATCGTCTGGCTCAGAGCCTGCACCGAGACGCCGAGTTGCGCGGCGAGGGCGAAGTGCGGCTTGATGACGATCTCGGGACGCTGCAGGTCGGCATCGATGTGCGCATCGCGCAGGCTGCTCATGCGCTTCATGCCCTTGATCAGCGACTCGCCCGCGCTGTGCAGCAACAGCGGGTCGTCCCCGACGAGCACGACGGTCACGTCATGGCCGCCGTAGCCGCCAGTCTGCGACTGGAAGTTGACCCGCGCATCCGGCAGTTT
Organism: Sphingomonadaceae bacterium; assembly: GCA_043732725.1. GTDB lineage: Bacteria > Pseudomonadota > Alphaproteobacteria > Sphingomonadales > Sphingomonadaceae > Polymorphobacter_B. The sequence continues at coordinate 5,203 of JAYTHJ010000291.1, forward strand.
ACGCAGCGCCGGGGCCAACGCTCGTTCGAACTCGATCGTCGACATCGTCCGCTCGCTGCGCGGCACCAGCGTCAACGACAGATTGGCAAAGCGGATCTCGTCGCCGCCGCCGATCGTTTCGAACACCGACTTGACCTCGGGACGCGCCCGCAGCAGCGCCGCGGCCTGCGCCGAAACGCGCTTGACGTCGTCCATTCGGACGCCCGGCGCCAACTCGATCGCGACGCTGCTCTGGCCGTTATCGACCGGTGGTTGAAACTCCATCGGCAGCTGCATACCGAGAAATATCGTTAGCGCGAACGCCAGCACGCCGCCGCCGACTGTGTACCAGCGGTGCCGGATCGACCAGCGCAAAAAGCCGATGTAGCGCACCATCACCGGGCCCGAAGCATGCGCGCGAGCACCGTGCGGTTGCAGGAAATAAGCCGCGCACAAAGGCGTGATAAGCCGCGCCACGAGCAGCGACATCAACACCGCGGCGACGACGGTCAGACCGAACTGCTTGAAGTACTGACCCGAGATCCCTGGCATCAGTGCCACCGGCAGGAATACCGCGACGATCGCCATCGTTGTCGCAACCACCGCTAGCCCGATCTCGTCGGCCGCATCGAGCGAAGCCTGCCATGCGGTCTTCCCCATCCGCATATGGCGGACGATGTTCTCGATCTCGACGATCGCATCGTCGACGAGGATACCCGCGACGAGGCTGAGCGCGAGCAGGCTGATACTGTTCAGCGTGAAACCCATGATGTCCATGAAGAAGAACGCCGGGATGCATGACAGCGGGATCGCCAGTGCCGAGATCACCGTTGCGCGCCAGTCGCGCAGGAAGACGAAGACGACGAACACGGCGAGCACCGCGCCCTCGACCAGCGCCTCGATCGCGGACCTATACTGCTCGCGGGTGTATTTAACGTTATCATCGATAAGCGCGATGTGCGCCTTGGGGTTTTCTTTCGAGATCGCCGCGAGTTCGGCTGTCACCTTGTCCATCGTCTGGACTTCGGAGCCGCCCTTGGCCTTGCGGACGACGAACGACGTTACCTCGCGGCCATTGAGGCGCGCCAGCGAACGCTGCTCGGCCGCGCCGTCGCGGATCGTCGCGACATCGCCCAGCCGGACCGTGCGGTTCCCCATGATGGCGATCTGCGTATCGGCGAGCACGCTCGCGGTCTTGGCACCGCCGAGGACCCGCACCGCCTGTTCGGCTCCGGCGACTTCGGTGCGGCCGCCGGCAGCGTCGATGTTGAGGCTGCGCAGTGCGTTGTTGATCTGAACCGCAGTAACACCGTACGCTTGCAGCCGGACCGGATCGAGATCGATGCGAATTTCGCGGTTGACGCCGCCCGAGCGGTTGATCCCGGCAACGCCGGGGATCGCCAGCAGGCGCTTGGCAACAGTATTATCGACGAACCAGCTCAGCTGCTCGAGCGTCATGTCGGTCGTCGTCACCGCATATTGCCCGAGATTGGTATCGAAATCGACGCGCTGGATGACGGGCTCGTAAATGCCTTCGGGCAGGTCGGGACGGATCTTGGCGACCGCGTCGCGGACGTCGTTCACGGCGCGGTCGGTCGAGGTGCCGACCGCGAACTCGACGTTGGTCCCCGAAGTGCCCTCGACCACCCACGAGGTGATGTGCTCGACGTTGCCGATCGACGCGACCGCGCCCTCGATGCGCTGCGTGATCTGCTTTTCCATCTCGGTTGGCGCCGCACCGGGCTGCGAGACGGTTACCGTGACGAGCGGGAAACTGATATCGGGCTGGTTGTTGATCGCCATCCGGTTGAAGCTGACGGTGCCGAGAAACAGCAGCACCATGAACATGACGATCGGGAAGGTCGGGTTCTTTGTCGCCCAGCTCGAGATGTTGCGCATGTCAGTTGGCTCCAGCGCTTGCACCCGCGGTCAACGTTGCTCCGGACGCGGCAGCACCGGTCACGACAGGCTTGACCTTTTCGCCCGGTTGCAGGAACGCGCCGGCGCTGAGCACGACCTGTTCGCGGCCGGTCAGCCCCGAGGCGATGCTCATACCGACGGCGTTCACCGAACCCACCTCGACCGCGCGACGCACGACCTTGCCGTCCGCGTCGACGAGATAGACGAAGCTGCCACGCTCGTCGACCATCACCGATGCCTGCGGCAACACCGGCTGGGTTGCCTCACCTGCCGCGATCGTCGCATTGGCGAATGCGCCGACCCGCAGCCCCGGCGCGTACGCCAGCGCCAAACGCGCGATGCCCTGGCGGCTGGCGTTGTCGATAACCGGATCGAGGAGCCAGACGCGCGCCGGATAATCGGTCTTCGAGCCGATCGGGCGGACGTTGGCCGGCTGTCCGACCTTCAGCCGTGCCAAATCCTGCTCGGCGACCTGCGCGCGCATTTCGAGCACGCCGTTCTCGGCGATGCGGAACAGGCTCGGCGAGGCCGGGCTGATGACCTGCCCGGCCTCGATGTTGCGCGTCAGCACGAGGCCGTTCGCCGGTGCGCGAATGTCGAGCCGCGCCATCCGCGCCTGCATCTCGCCCAGTTGCGCCTGCGCCAGCGATACCTTGGCGAGATTGCCGTCGCGCGCGGCGGTCTTGCGGTCGATATCGGCCCTGGAGATAAAGCCCTTGTCGACCAGCCGCACGGCACGGTCGAGTTCGGCCTGCGCCAGCGCGGCATCGGCGCGTGCCGAGCGAATACCCGCCGCCATCGACGCGACCTGCTGCGTCTGGACCGCGTGATCAACGCGCGCCAATACTTGGCCGCGGCGGACGCTTTGCCCAACGTCGACGAGCACGTCGGTGACGAGGCCGCCGTCACCCTGGATGCCAACCGGCAGGTCGCGCCGCGCCGCGATGCTGCCGGTGACATGCACTGTATCGGCGACCGCGATCTGGCCCGGAACGACGACGCTGACCGATGGCGCGGTATCGGCGGACGCTGCCGCCGCCGCCGCCGCCGCCGCCGCTTTCGTCCCGGCGCGGTTGTACATGAACCATGCAGCCGCTGCGGCAAGGACAAGCAACATGACGGCCACGATCGGCCAACGGCGAACGGCGCGAAGCGGCGACACCGCAATGCTGTCGGCAACGCTCGCCGACGACAAGTTCGCGTACATGTTCATTGCCGTTCCAACTACCACCATGCAACTGTATTACAGCAGCAATGCACTTGCCGCAAGTCGCTTCCATAGCGCGAAATACGTCCGCTGCGAAGCCGTGCCGGTTCGCCCCAATGACGCGCGGCAGGATCACATCAGCGGGCGACCTCGATCAACGACGACTTGCGCAGACGGTCGCTGCTGGAATAATAACCTTACTGGATTTCGGCTGAATTTCCCGAGAGCCGGGAGTATAGCGATGTTGGGTTGGATCTGGGCGGCCATCATCGGGTTGATCGTCGGGGCGCTCGCCAAGCAGATCATGCCGGGGCGTGACCTTGGCGGCATTTTCGTCACGATGTTGATCGGCATTGCCGGAGCGCTGGTCGCGACCCTCCTGGGCCGCCAGCTCAGGCCGTATGCCGCCGGGCAGACCGCCGGCTTCATCGGCTCGCTGATCGGGGCAATAATCCTTCTAGTGTTATGGCGGCTGATCAATCGGTCGCGCGGCACGATGCTGCTGGGCTCCAGCGAACGGTTGATGGCCGGGCAGGCGGGGACATCCCCGCCCCGACGCCCGGCCGATAAAAGCCGCTCAGACCACGGTAGCACCGCCGTCGATGACAAAACTCTGCCCCGTCGCGAACGCGCCCGCCGGACTGGCGAGCAACACTGCCATGCCGGCGATCTCGTCGGGGGTGCCGATCCGGCGTAGCGGCGTGTCGCTGTTCGACTGCGCGAGGATGTCGGGGTTGTCCCACAGCGCCTTGGCGAAATCGGTCTTGATCAGGCCCGGTGCGATGCAGTTCACCCGCACGTTGTCGGGGCCCAGCTCGACCGCCAGGTTGCGCGCCAGCTGCATGTCGGCGGCCTTGCTGATGCAGTAAGCGCCGATCACCGACGAGCCGCGCAGGCCGCCGATCGACGAGACGATGACGATCGAGCCCTCGCGCCGTGCGCGCATCTGCGGCGAGACCATCGTCACCAGCCAGTTGTTGGCGACGATGTTGTTGTCCAGGATCTTGCGGAACTGCTCGTCGGCAATGCCGGCCATCGGCCCGTAGTAGGGGTTGCTGGCGGCGTTGCACACCAGGGTGTCGATGCGGCCCCAGGTGGCCAGGGTCTTGTCGACCATGGCCTGCAGCGCATCTTTGTGCGAGATGCTGGCGGCAATCGCCAGCGCGGTGCCAGCGCCGTGTTTGGCGTTCAGCGCGTTGGCCACCTCGTCGCAGGCGTCTTGCTTGCGTGACGAGATCACCACCTTGGCGCCGTGCTCGGCCAAGCGCTCGGCGATGGCCCGGCCGATGCCGCGCGACGATCCGGTGACAACGGCCACCTGGCCGCGAAGGTCAAACAAGTTCATGGGGTTTCCTCTGGTTTATTACTGCATGCCGATCTTTCCAAGGCTTGGCCGAAGAAGCCATTGGTACATACGGTATAACCGCAGACCTTCGCCATACCGCAACCTCCAAACTTGAACACCCGCATGACACTCGACTTTACCGACCGCGTTGCCATCGTCACCGGCGCCGGTGGCGGCCTGGGCCGCGCCCATGCCCTGGCCCTGGCCGAGCGCG
>JAYTHJ010000292.1:0-2977 GCA_043732725.1 Sphingomonadaceae bacterium
ATCGAGCGCTATGTCGCCAAGGCGCTGCGTGGCGACGAGGTCTGGTGCCAGCTATTCTCCGAGCCCGCCGCCGGATCGGACCTCGCGGGCATCCGCACCAAGGCGGTCAGCGACGGCGACGACTGGCTGATCGACGGGCAAAAAGTGTGGACTAGCTTCGCGCACCGCTCGGACTACGGCATCGTCATCTGCCGCACCGATCCGGCCGCGCCCAAGCATAAGGGGCTGTCGATGTTCATCGTCGACATGCATGCGCCGGGCGTCGACGTCCGCCCGATCAAGCAGATGTCGGGTGGCAGCGACTTCAACGAGGTGTTCTTCACCGGCGTGCGGGTGTCCGACAGCCACCGCCTCGGCGCACCGGGCGACGGCTGGAAGGTCGCGCTGACGACGCTGATGCACGAGCGGCTCGCGGTTGGCGGCAAGCCGCGCCATGCGCCGGGTTACCGTGAGCTGCTGGGGCTGGCGCGCCGCACCGACACTGCGCGCGGCCCTGCGCTCGAGCAGGCCGACGTGCGCGAGCGCATCGCGGCCACGTACATCGCCGACGAAGGTATTTCGCTGACACAGATGCGCGCGCTCTCGGCGCTGTCGCGCGGCGAGATGCCGGGACCCGAGCAATCGATCAGCAAGGTCGTCGTTGCCAAGACGATGCAGGACATGGCGTCGTTCGCGCTTGATCTCGCCGGCAGCGCGGGCTTCGTTACCGACGGCAGCGACCCCGAACTCGGGCGGCTGCAGAGCGCGTATATGTCGGCTGCTGGGCTGCGCATCGCCGGCGGCACCGACGAAATCCTGCGCAACATCATCGCCGAACGCGTCCTTGGCCTGCCCGGCGACATGCGCCCCGACAAGGACATCCCCTTCAACCAGCTGACCGCGGCCTGAGGCCTCGGCCCGGCCGGCGCGGCCCGCCCGCCAAGCCTACGTCCGCGGCGGCAGGACCTTGACCGGGTCGATTGCTGCCCGCCCGCGTCGTAGCTCGAAATGCAGCTGCGGCTCGTCGACGGCCCCGGTTGCGCCGGCGCGGGCGATCACGTCGCCCTGTCGGACGCGGTCGCCGCGCGCCACCAGCACCGCTTCGTTGTGGCCATAAGCGCTGACCCAGCCGTCGGCGTGCTTGATCAGCACGAGGTTGCCGAACCCCGTGACCGCGTCGCCGGCATAAGCGACAATGCCGTCGGCCGCGGCCCGTACCGCGGTGCCCGCGCTGGTCTTGAGGTTGACGCCGTCGTTGAAGCGCCCGCCCGGCTTAGCGCCGAAGCTCGACAGCACTCGGCCTTCGAGTGGCCAACTGAAATGCGGCATCGGCGCAGCTAATGGCGGCATGGCTGAGGCAGTTTCCGAAGCTGGCGCAGGACCGCTCCTCCCACCCTCCGCTACAAACCGCGTCGCCGCCGCGCGCGCTGTCGGCGCCCTGCCCCGCGCCGGTGCGGCCGGTTCGGCACCGGTGATCAGGTCGTCGATATCGATTCTGAACGCCGTGGCGCGATCCTCGACGCTCATCGACGCGACCTCGATCCGCGATGGCAGCAGCAGCCGGTCGCCGATCTCGAGCGTGTACGGCGGCACAAGGCGGTTCGCCGCGATCACCCGCGGCCAGTCGACGCCGTAAGCGCGCGCAATGGCGATCCCGGTCTCCCCGGCCCGCACGCTATGCACTCGCCCGCCTGGCAGAACGAGCTGCTGGCCGGGGAGCAACCGCGCCGAACTCCCGAGCCCGTTCGCTGCGAGCAGCGCGCCAAGCGGCACGTGCGTGCGCGCCGCCACCTGGCTCACCCCCTCGCCGCTCGACACCGTCGTCGGTCCCGCCGTCAGCTCGACGGCGTTCGGCACCACCTTACGCGCCACCCACGCGGGCTTGGCGACTGGCCGTGGCGGTACCGCCGCCGTTGCAGGCACCCGAACGGAAGCACGCGGCAGCGGCAGCTGCGAGATGAGCGGGGCACGGCCGCACGCCGCGATGCCGGCCAGCAGTACTAGCGGCAGCAGCTGGAGCGCGAAGGGACGGCCGGCCGACATGGCGGCGTCTTATCCCGTGGCGGCCGCAAACGGAATCGCTATCGTCGGTTGGACCGGGCTATTGTCGCAAATGCCGCTCGACGCTCTCGCCCCGCTATCCGCTCCCACGACGTTCGTCGGTCCGGCAGCCGTCGCGGCGTTGCTCGGATTTACCGGAGCAGTCGTCGGCAGCTTCATCGCGCTGGTGTCGATCCGCTGGCCAAGGCACCAGCCCTTCCTAATCGCCCGCTCGCGCTGCCCGGGCTGCGGCGGGCAATTGCGCGCGTTCGAACTGGTGCCGCTGCTCAGCTACGCCGTCCAGCGCGGCTGCTGCCGCCGCTGCGGTGTTGCAATCCCGTGGCGTTACCCGCTGGTCGAGCTGGCTAGTGCCGCGATCGGGATCACCGCGGCGCTGCTGACCCGCGACGCGCCGCATGCGGTCGTTGCAACGCTGCTCGGTTGGTGGCTGCTGCTGCTCGCGCTGCTCGACATCGAGCATTACTGGCTGCCATCCGCGCTGACCTTGCCGCTGATCGCTGCTGGCCTGGCGATATGCGCGTGGCTCGATCCGGCGCAGCTCGGCACCAACGTCATCGGGGCGGCGGCCGGCTGGGCGTCGTTCGCCGTCATCGCTGTGAGCTACCGATATCTGCGCCAACGCGATGGTCTTGGCGGCGGCGACCTCAAGCTGTTCGCCGCGAGCGGCGCGTGGCTCGGCTGGGACCGGCTGCCGCTGGTGCTGCTCGGGGCGGCGCTGACGGCGCTACTTGGGGTGCTGATCTGGCGGCGGCGGATCAGCGCGACCGACCGCCTGCCGTTCGGGGTGTTCCTCGCGGCGGCGACGTGGGCCGTGTACCTGTTGCAGCCGTGATCCGCTCAGCCACGGTCGCGCGCGATCACCACGACGGCCACGCCTGCCGGGCCGCGGCGGCGTTCGAGCAGGCTAGTCAGCCGTTGCGTCGTGTCGCCGACCGTT
>JAYTHJ010000293.1:0-2968 GCA_043732725.1 Sphingomonadaceae bacterium
CGCCCGAGGACGCGCACCCCGGCGTCGAGCGCGGCGGCGAAGACGATCCCGGCCATGATCAGCAGCAGCGCTGCCGCGAGGTGCCAAACCAGCCAGATCGTCGCCGCCAGCCCGAACCAGATCGCCGCAACGTTGAGCGCGCCCCGTGCGCGGGCACCCTGCAGCTCGATCGGACTCGGCGGCAGCGGTCCGGCATCGGCCATGCCCGATCCTTTAGTTCGCCGTAGCCACGCTCGGATGTAACGTATGGAACGCGCGTCCGGAACGGAACGCCCCGAACCACGTCAGCGGGTTCCACGTCGTCGAGCCGTCGAGCGAGAAGGTCAGGAACTCGGCGCGGCCGACGACATTCTCGATCGGCAACATGCCGAGCCCGCCGACAATCGCCGGAAACCGGCTGTCCTCCGAATTATCGCGGTTGTCGCCCATCAGGAAGATGTGACCCTCGGGGACGATCTCGGGACCGAAGTTGTCCTGTGGCGTCGCACCGAGGTCGATGGTGTCGTAGCTATGGCCATTGGGCATCGTCTCGCGGAAGCGCGGATAGCGGCAGATCGTCGTGCCGTCGGCGCGGGTGACGCGGTACTGGAGCGTCTGCGGCGCGACGCAGTCGGTGTTCTCCGATACCATGATGTCGGCTGGTGCCTCGGGCACCCGCGTGACCGCCTTGCCGTTTAGCCACAGCGCGCCGTCGCGCAGTTCGATGGTGTCGCCGGGCAGGCCGATGACGCGCTTGATATAGTCCTCATGGTCGCGGGGGGCTTTGATGACAGCAATATCGCCGCGCTCGGGCAGGCGTCCGAACAGCCGCCCGGTCATCTCGGGCAGGATGCGCAGCGACGGCGACAGATAGCTGAAGCCATACGGAAACTTCGAGACGATCAGCCGGTCGCCGGTCAGCAGCGTCGGTAGCATCGACTCGCTTGGAATGAAGAACGGCTTGGCGACGAAGCTGTGGACGCCGAGAACCGCGAGCACCAGCAGCGCCAGTTCGCCAAGTTCCTTGCCCCACGCGACCGGCTTCTTCCCGGCCTTGCCAATCGTCATCTCGGTCATGGCGTCATCCCGGTTACGGCGTTATTCTCGGTCATGGCATCAACTCGGTTGCGGCCGCGCGGTGATCAGGACGACGGCTTGCGCCCACGGCTGATCGTCGGTGATCGTCAGGTGAATTTCGGCGATATGGCCCGGCGGCGTCAAATTTGCCAGCCTTTCCGCCGCACCTCCGGTCAGCGCCAGCGTCGGCTGGCCGCTCGGCAGGTTGACGACGCTCATGTCGCGAAAGAATACGCCGCGCCGGATGCCGGTGCCGAGCGCCTTCGCACACGCTTCCTTGGCGGCGAAGCGCTTGGCATAGCTCGCAGCGCGCGTCAGCCCGCGGCGGTCCGAGCGCGCCTGCTCAACAGGTGTGAAGATACGCTCGATGAAGCGCGCCCCGAAGCGGTCGATCGATGCCGCAATGCGGTCGATGTTGCACAAGTCGTTGCCGAGCCCGATGACGATCACCGCGAGACCGTCGCGATGGGCAGCGCCGTCGTCACGCCCGCGCGAGGTCCATCCGCGCGCGCATCTCGGCAACTACCTCGGCGAGGCCGATGAACACCGCCTCACCGATCAGGAAGTGTCCGATGTTGAGCTCGGCGACCTCGGGCAGCACCGCGACCGGCCCGACGTTGTCGAAGCGCAGCCCATGCCCGGCGTGGACCTCGAGCCCGAGGCTGGCAGCATGCGACGCGCCGCGCGCCAGCCGCGCCAGCTCGGCATCGCGCGCGTCGCCTTCGAGAAGAGAATAGCGCCCGGTATGCAGCTCGACGACTTGCGCCCCGACCGCCGCCGCGGCTTCGAGCTGGCTAAAATCGGGCTCGACGAACAGGCTCACCCGGCAGCCGCGCGTGCGTAGCCGCTCGACCATCGGCCGCAGCAAGGTTTGGGCATTGCGCACCTCGAGCCCGCCCTCCGTCGTTTGTTCGGCGCGCCGCTCGGGGACGATGCACGCCGCCGCCGGACCGTGCGCCAGCGCGATGGCCAGCATCTCTGAAGTCGCCGCCATCTCGAGATTCAGCGGCAATTCGATCTCGGCCATCAATCGCGTCAGATCGGTATCGGTGATGTGCCGTCGATCCTCGCGCAGATGCGCAGTGATCCCATCCGCCCCCGCTGCTGCCGCCAGTTTCGCGGCCGCTACCGGATCGGGATGGGTACCGCCGCGCGCGTTGCGGATCGTCGCGACATGATCAATATTGACGCCGAGGCGGAGTTTGCTCATGCCCGGCTCCCCGGCTTGACCGCCGGTAGCGCCGCCAGTTCGGGCGGCAGCGCATCGGCGGGATAGCTCGGCACGTCGAGCCGGAGCAGCGCGGTCAGCGGCACACCAACGTCGGCGGTGCCGTTCGAGCGGTCGACGATGCAGGCGGCGTGGACGACGTGCCCGCCTGCGGCGGTGATCGAGGCGATCGCCTCGCGTGAGCTCAGTCCAGTGGTGATGACATCCTCCATCATGAGCACCGGCTGGCCTGGTTCGAACGTGAAACCGCGGCGCAACTCGAAATTGCCGGCCGGACGCTCGACGAACATCGACTGCACGCCCAATTGCCGCGCCACCTCATAGCCGCAGATCAGCCCGCCCATCGCCGGCGCCACGACCGCAGTGACGGAGCGCCACAGGCCGGGCGGCAGCTTGTCGAGCAGCGCCCCGCACAGTCCTGTCGCACGCTGCGGGTCCATAAGGACGCGCGCGCACTGCAGGTAACGCGGCGAGTGCAGTCCCGATGACAGGATGAAATGCCCATCGAGCAACGCCCCGGCATCGCGGAATTCAGCAAGGATTTCGTCATCGGTCACCGGAGCGTGATTAGCAGCACTCAACACTTATACCAACGTTTGTGAAGCTTGACTCACGCGGGGGATTCCCGCGCGGGCGCTGATGTGATTCACCATTCTCTTTCGAGGGAGGTTGCGATGGCAGCGG
>JAYTHJ010000294.1:0-2927 GCA_043732725.1 Sphingomonadaceae bacterium
GGGGAGGTGGAGCAGGTAGGGCGCAAAGCGCTTACCGCCCGCGCGACCGCAGCGGATTGACCACGGCGCGCGGGTCGCGCGCTGGGCGTCCGCCGCCGCCCGGACGGCCCGGGCGGCCGGTGGGACGCCGACCGGCCATGCTGCGCGAGTCCTCGAAGCGTTCGGCGGGCGGCGCGGCTTTCTCCACCGCGGCGGTCTTTGCCACTGCCGAGCGGAATTCGGCGGGTAGCGGCAGCATGTCGACCTTGATTCGCGTTAGCCGCTCGATGTCGCGCAGGAACGGACGTTCATCGTCGGCGCAGAACGCGATCGCCTGACCCGCCGCGCCGGCCCGCGCGGTGCGCCCGATGCGGTGGACATAGCTTTCGGGAACGTTCGGCAGTTCGTAGTTGATGACGTGGCTGACGGCGTCGATATCGATGCCGCGCGCCGCGATATCGGTGGCGATCAGCACCTTGACCTTGCCGCGCTTGAATTCGTCGAGCGCCTTCTCGCGCTGGCCCTGGCTCTTGTTGCCGTGGATCGCGGCGGCGAGGATGCCAGCGTTACCGAGTTGGCGGACGACGCGGTCGGCCCCGTGCTTGGTGCGGGTGAACACCAAACTGCGCTCGACGCCTTCGCCGCGCAGCACGCACTGCAGCAGCGCCGGCTTCTCGGCCTGGTTGACGAAGGTCACCCATTGCTCGACACGCTCGGCGGTCGTCGCCGCGGGTTTGACCGAGACCTTGACCGGATCGGTCAGGAACCGCGCCGCGAGGTCTTCGATCGCCTTGGGCATGGTGGCGGAGAAGAACAATGTCTGCCGCGCCTTGGGGAGCAACTGGACGATGCGGCGCAGCGCGTGGATGAACCCGAGATCAAGCATCTGATCGGCCTCGTCGAGGATCAGTACCTCGACCTTGCGCAGGTCGATGCAGCCACGGTCGATCAAGTCGATCAAGCGGCCGGGAGTGGCGACCATGACGTCGACGCCGTGTGCGACGGCACGCTCCTGCCGGTTGATTGGCACGCCGCCGAACACCGTGGTGACGCTCAGCCGCATGAACTTGCCGTACTGGCTGAACGACTCCGCGATCTGGCTCGCAAGTTCACGGGTCGGCGACAGCACGAGGCAGCGGACGCCGCCGCGGGTCAGCGCCTTAGGCGCGGCGGCGAGGCGATGCAGCACCGGCAACGCGAACGCCGCGGTCTTGCCGGTTCCAGTCTGCGCAATACCGCAAAGGTCGCGGCCCTGCATGACGATCGGGATCGCCTGCACCTGGATCGGCGTCGGTGTCGTATAACCCTTGGCGTCGAGAGCGCGGGCGAGTGGTTCGGCGAGGCCGAAGTCGGAAAACTGGGTCATGGGTGTGTCTTTCAAAAGTGCGGGGAGCCCAGCGCGCTGAGATGTGCATCGAGGAATCGACGCACGAGCACGGGCTCGGTCGACGACCCGCGTGATAGGGGCTGCCTGGTTGGCTTTACGTCTGAGGGACGGGGCTGAGCCGGAGTTCCGGCCATCACGCACCCAGTCCGGGCGGCTCGACAAGTGAGCGCTGACGATAATCGCAAGTATTACGGCAGTGCAGCAAAGTCAATGGGCGCCACTTTAGCCGTGCACGAAATCACCTGACGGCTTGTCCGCACCGCCCTATCGCCCTACACCGCTGTCCAAGTCATGCTTACCCAACGGTCCCGTTACGCGCTTCGCGCGCTGATCTTCCTTGCCCAGACCGGCAGCGTCGCGCCAGTACCGATCAGTCTAATCGCCGCCGACCAGAAGCTGCCGCGTAAATTTCTTGAGATCATCCTCGTCGATTTGAAGAATGGCGGGCTGGTTGAAAGTTATCGGGGCAAGTTCGGCGGTTACCGGCTGTCACGCGCGCCGCAGAAGATCAGCTTCGGCGAGATCATCCGGCTGATCGAAGGCCCGCTGGCGCTGGTCCCGTGCGTCAGCCTCACGGCCTACAAGCGCTGCGCCGACTGCTTCGAGGAATCGACCTGCGTTATCCGCCGCGCCATGTTGCTGGTGCGCGACGGGACCGCGGCGATCCTCGACTCGACGACGCTCGCTGATGTCATCGAGCGACGCGAGGCGGCGTAGGCCGTTAGACGATCGGGCGTTTCTTCAGCTCGGCGAGGATTTCGTTGAGCACGATGACATCGGCGGGTGTCGCCGCGACCGCTGTCATAGCCGCGAGTGTCTTGGCGAGAACGCGGTTAGCAAGCTTGACCAGCTGGAAAATGGCGAATGCGACGATCAGGAAATTGATCAGCGCGGTAACAAAGTGGCCATAGCCGAACATTGCCACGCCGGCCTTCTTCAATCCTGCATAGTCTTCGAGGCTGCCCTTGTAGGTCGCCGGAATTGCACCAAGGCGGATGAAGTGGCTGCTGAAATCGACGCCACCGGTGATCCAGCCGATCACCGGCATCAGCAGATCATCCGTTAAGGACGTGACGATCGCACCGAATGCTGCGCCGATGACGACGGCGACTGCGAGATCGAGGACGTTGCCGCGCGCGATGAACTTACGAAATTCCTCAAACATCGATAATTCCCCTCTGTTATGGCAACGTAACACACTCTATCTACGCGATGTTATGCGGCAGAGATGCTAAAGTGCCGTCTAGGGAGACACAAATGCCGACTTTCATCCGCACGCTGCTGCCGCTCGCGCTCGTGTTGTCACTGGGTAGTTGCGGGGTCAACACGATCCCGACGAAGGAAGAAGCCGCCAAAGCCGCATGGGGCCAGGTCGAGAACCAGTATCAGCGCCGCGCCGACTTGATCCCCAACCTTGTCTCTACCGTGCAGGGCTATGCCAAACAGGAGAAAGATGTCCTCGTCGGCGTCACGCAGGCGCGGGCCAGTGCGAGCGCGATCCACCTGTCGCCCGACGACCTGCGCGATCCCGACAAGCTCGCGGCTTACGCCAAGGCGCAGA
>JAYTHJ010000295.1:0-9670 GCA_043732725.1 Sphingomonadaceae bacterium
CCGGCGAACTGGCCTGCTACCGAAATGCGCCATCGCCGCTTCAATCAATGTCTCCGAGTCAGGACGGGGAATTAGCACAGCGGGCGTCACCCGCAGATCGAGCGACCAGAACTCGCGGTGCCCGGTGATGTAGGCCACCGGTTCGCCGCGACTTCGGCGTTCGACATGTGCCGCGAATGGCGCGGCGTCGACCGGTGCGTCGAGCCGAGACAGCATCGCGAGCCGCGAAACTCCGAGCAGATCGGCGAGCAAAACCTCGGCGTCGAGCCGGTTAATCCGGGTCGTTGCTTCGCGCAGGGCGGCGCCGACCGTCGCGCCACGAGGCGAGACCGCGCCGGCCGTTGTGGGCCCGTCCTCAAACTCGTTCAGCGCCGCCTCGACAACGGTCACGGCCGCTCACCCGTCCAGATTGGCGAGCCGCGCCGCCTCGTCCTCGGCGATCAGCGCGCCGACGAGTTCGTCGAGTCCCGGGCCTTCGAGCACTTCGCTCAGCCGGTGTAGCGTCAGCCCGATGCGGTGGTCGGTGATCCGCCCTTGCGGGAAGTTGTACGTGCGGATGCGCTCCGAGCGGTCGCCCGAGCCGACCATCGATTTGCGGTCGGCGGCGCGCGCGTCATGGAGCTTGCTGCGCTCAAGCTCGTAGAGCCGCGTTCGCAGCACCTTCATCGCCTTGGCCTTATTCTTGTGTTGCGACTTCTCATCCTGCTGGATGACCACCAGCCCCGACGGGATATGGGTGATCCGTACCGCCGAATCGGTAGTGTTGACCGACTGCCCGCCCGGCCCCGACGAGCGGAATACGTCGATTCGCAAATCCTTGTCCTCGACCTTGACGTCGACCTCCTCGGCTTCGGGCAGCACCGCGACCGTGGCTGCCGACGTGTGAATGCGACCCTGCGTCTCGGTCGCGGGGACGCGCTGCACGCGGTGGACGCCGCTTTCGAACTTCAGCCGCGCGAACACCTGCGACCCGGTGATCGAGGCGATGACCTCGCGGTAGCCGCCGAGTTCGGAGGCCGCCGCCGAGATCAGCTCGACCCGCCAGCCGCGCGACTCGGCATAGCGCTGATACATCCGGAACAGGTCGGCGGCGAACAGCGCGGCCTCGTCGCCGCCGGTGCCGGCGCGAATTTCGAGCATCGCCGGGCGTTCGTCGGCAGTGTCGCGCGGTAACAGCTTGAGCGCCAGCGCCCGCTCGGCGAGCGGCAGTGCCTCGGCGAGCTGCGCCGCCTCGGCCTCCGCCATCTCGCGCAGCTCGGGGTCGGCGAGCATCTCCTCGAGCCCGACTTGCTCGTCGCGCAGGCGGCGGACTTCGCGCGCCGCGTCGGCAACCGGGGTCAGCTCGGCATAGTCCTTCGACAGCGCGACAAACTTGTCCGACGAAAGGCTGGGGTTGCCCATCTGCGCGGCGAGGTCGGCGTGACGCCGCTCGATCTGCGCGATACGCTCGGGCGAGATGGAGATCATGGACGCTTGAGTTTACTCGCTGGATTGGACTGATCAGAAGGTGCTGTAAGGCTGTGAATCCGTTTCTTTAATTGCCGGTAACGATCGTCATCGCTGAGGCTGACAATATGTGTTTCCGACTGCGCACCCGGAACGCGAGGTGCCCTCACGTATACCACGAGCCCAACGGCTCTTTTCTTCGCAATCTCAAGTTGCCTTTTAGGCGATGGCGCTGAGGAATTGCTCACAGCAATACTGTTTGCCTGGAGAAACCGGGTTATTGTGTTCGCATCGGCCAAAAGCTCCGGGGCGTCGGCAATAACAGCAACTGTGTCTTCACTTGGCTGCTCCTCCACCAGCATCATTAACCGCTCGATCCCTGCCGCCCAGCCGACCGCGGGCGTACTCGGGCCGCCCATTGCCTCGATCAGGCCGTCATACCGCCCGCCGCCGATCACCGTGCCTTGCGCGCCCAAGAGGTCGGTGACAAACTCGAACGCCGTGTGTCTGTAATAGTCGAGCCCGCGGACCAGCCCGGCCGTGCGCACATACTCGACCTGCGCCGCCTGCAACCCGCGCTGCACCGCCTCGAAGAATGCGCCGGCCTCGCTGGTCATGAACGCATCGATGCCGGGTGCGTCGGCGGCGACGGCCTTGTCGCCGGGGTCCTTCGAATCGAGGATGCGCAGCGGGTTCTTGCCCAGCCGCTCGCGGCTTTCGGCGCTGAGCGCATCGAGGTGGCCCTCGAAGTGCGCGACCAGCGCGTCGCGCCACGCGGTCCTTGTCGCCGCATCACCCAATGAGTTGAGCTGCAGCACCACCTTGTCGGCGATGCTCAGCTCGCTCAGCAGCTGCGCCCCGAACGCGATCAGCTCGACGTCGCTCGCCGGTTCGGCCGCGCCGATGATCTCGGCATCGAGCTGGTGGAACTGACGGAACCGACCCTTCTGCGGGCGCTCATAGCGGAACACCGGGCCGTGGGTGGCGAGCTTCATCGGCGCGTGCTGCTGCCAGCCGTTGGCGATATAGGCGCGGGCGATGCCCGCGGTGAATTCGGGGCGCAGCGTCAGTGATTCGCCGCCGCGGTCCTCGAAGCTGTACATCTCCTTGGTGACGACGTCGGTGGTCTCGCCCAGCGAGCGCGCGAACACCTGGGTGAATTCGAACACCGGGACCTCGACGCGGCGGAAGCCGTAGAGCTTACGGACTCGGTTGAAGGTCTCGACGACATGGTCGAAGCGCGACAGCTGATCGCCGTAGAGGTCATGCGTGCCGCGCACGCGCTGTAATTTGGGATCGGCCATCGGCGGACTGATAGGGGCTGAGCAGAGGCGGGGCAAGGCAGCCGAAAACCAGTGATTCGCGTCCAAAACCGGTAAAACCGGTGACACGTACGCAACCAAATTCGCCTTTGGAGACTCTTTCGACACACCCGGTTCGGCGCACTCGATACGCACTGTCCGGGTTTGGCGACTCTTTCGACTCACCCACTACGCGAAGCCCCACCGTTTTGCGTCGACGCTGTACGAGGCGCGCTTGGCTTCCGGGCAAGATGTCCTCGTACACTCCGTCCGCGATCAGATTTGACTAAACCATGGTGAATAGAGTATAACCATTTTGGCACTTTCGTCAAGTCGGTGCGACCAACTTCAACCCCGCGATACACGCGATCAGCCCGCCGAGCAGCAGCAGCCGCAGCGTCCCCGCCGGTTCGTGGAACCAGCCGATGCCGATCGCCGCGGTCCCCAGCGCGCCGATCCCGACCCACACCGCATACGCCGTGCCGAGCGGGATCGTCCGCGCCGCGCGTTCGAGCAACCCCATGCTAAGACCGACCGAGACCAGAAAGCCGAGCGTCCACGGCAGGTTACGAAAGCCGTCGGCATGGCGCAGGCATAACGTAAAGCCGACCTCGAACAGCCCGCCGAGGATGAGCAGCGCCCACGCCATCAGGCGCTGCCGCCGACGGCGGCTAGCTTGGCCAAGGCGTTCCCAGACAGCCGATGGACGGTCCACTCGCGCTGCGCTACCGCCCCGAGCGATTCGTAGAAGCCAGCCGCCGCGCTGTTCCAGTTAAGCACCGACCATTCGACGCGCGGGTATCCCCGCTCGACCGCCAGCGCCGCGAGATGCGCGAGTAGCGCCGTGCCTGTGCCCGATCCGCGCGCCTCGGGTGTGACATAGAGGTCTTCGAGGTACAGTCCCGGCTTGCCCGACCATGTCGAGAAGTTCGTGAAGAACAGCGCGATGCCGACGACGACGCCGGCAGCTTCGGCGACAAGACACTCGGCGCGGGGGTGCGGGGCGAACAGGGTGGCGCTCAGGCTGGCGACGGTGGCGTGAACCGCGCCGGGCTTGCGCTCGTAGACGGCGAGGTCGGTGATGAGCTGCAGGATGACGGGGACGTCGGCGGGGGTGGCGTAGCGGATGGTCATCGTCGAGCAGTCTGCCTTTCTACCCCTCTCCCATGTAGGAAGAGGGAAGAACTATTCTGCCGCCTGCAGCAGTACCGCCGCCTTCGCCGCCTCGATCTCCGCCGCCTTCTTCTCGACCAGCGTTACGATATGCTCGACCATCGCAGGTTCGTCGATGTGGTGCGAGGTGACGCCGCTGAGGAACACCATGTGCTTGCCGTTGCCGCCGCCGGTGATGCCGATGTCGGTCTCGCGCGCTTCGCCGGGGCCGTTGACGACGCAGCCGAGGACGCTGAGCGACAGCTCGGTGGTGACATGCGCGAGCGCGAGTTCGAGCTTCTCGACGGTCTTGACGACGTCGAAACCCTGCCGCGCGCAACTCGGGCAGCTGACGACTCGAACACCGCGGGCGCGGATGCCGAGCGACTTCAGGATGTGATAGCCGACCTTGACCTCCTCGACCGGGTCGGCCGAGAGCGAGACGCGGATGGTGTCGCCGATGCCGCCCCACAGCAGCATGCCGAGCCCGATCGACGACTTGACGGTGCCGCCGATCAGCCCGCCCGCCTCGGTGATGCCCAAATGCAGCGGGTAGTCGCAGCGCTCGGCCAGCCCCTGATAGGCGGCGACCGCCATGAACACGTCCGACGCCTTGACCGAGATCTTGAAGTTGGTGAAGTCGGCATCTTCGAGGATCTTTGCATGTTCGAGCGCGCTTTCGACCAGCGCGTCGGGGCAGGGTTCGCCGTATTTCTCGAGCAGATGGCGGTCGAGGCTGCCACCGTTGACGCCGATTCGCATCGAGCAGCCGTTCGCCTTGGCGGCGCGGACAACCTCGCGGACGCGCTCGGCCGAGCCGATATTGCCGGGGTTGATGCGCAGGCATGCCGCGCCCGCGTCGGCGGCTTCGAGCGCGCGTTTATAGTGGAAGTGGATGTCGGCGACGATCGGCACGTTCGAGGCGCGGCAGATCGCCGGCATCGCGGCGGTCGATTCGACGTCAGGACACGACACCCGGATGATATCAACGCCGACCTCCTCGCACTGGCGAATCTGGTTGATCGTCGCGTTGGCGTCCTCGGTCGGGGTATTGGTCATCGTCTGCACCGGGATCACTGCGCCGCCACCGACCGGCACCTTGCCGACCATAATCTGCCGCGACTGCCGCCGCACAATATCTCGCCAAGGCCGCACGCTCATCGAGTCCGCTCCGTCTGCATGAAGGCGATATAGCGGCTCGTGCGGCGCGCGTCATCCCCAGCGCAATGCGGCGCGTGACGTGGCGCGGACGATGCCGCTATAGCGTCGCGCCATGCAGCGCGACTTCCTCAAGATGCACGGCCTCGGTAACGACTTCGTCGTATTCGATGCGCGGGCCGAGTCGCTGAGCCTGACCGGCGCACAGGTCGCGGGTCTCGCCGACCGTCACACCGGCATCGGCTGCGATCAGCTGATCGTCATCGAGCCGAGCGCTACCGCCACCGCGTTCATGCGCATCTATAATGGCGACGGCGGCGAGGTCGGCGCGTGCGGCAACGCGGCGCGCTGCGTCGCGACGCTGCTGGGCGAACGCGCGACGATCGAAACCAGCGGCGGTCTGCTCGACGCGGCGGCGAGCGCGGCAGCGGCGACAATCACCTATCCGCCGCCGGTATTCGACTGGGCGGCGGTCCCGCTCGCCTATGCGCTCGACACGCTCGACGTACCGGTCGGCTGGGACAGCCTCGACCACGGGGTCG
Organism: Sphingomonadaceae bacterium; assembly: GCA_043732725.1. GTDB lineage: Bacteria > Pseudomonadota > Alphaproteobacteria > Sphingomonadales > Sphingomonadaceae > Polymorphobacter_B. The sequence continues at coordinate 5,600 of JAYTHJ010000295.1, forward strand.
CGGTCAACGTCGGCAATCCGCACATCGTCTTCTTCGTCGCCGACGCCGCCGCGACCGACCTCGCGGTATTAGGCCCGCTGATCGAGCACGATGCCTTGTTTCCCGAGCGCATCAACGTCGACGTCGCGCATGTCGTCGACCGGCTGCACATCGCACTCCGGGTGTGGGAACGCGGCGCGGGACTGACGCGCGCTTGCGGGACCGGCGCGGTCGCCACCGCGGTCGCCGCGATGCGCCGCGGGCTGGTCGAGCGGCGGGTTAGCGTCGACCTGCCCGGCGGGCGGCTGCAGGTCGAATGGCTCGATGACGGCCGCGTCACGCTCGGCGGCCCGGCGGCAACGAGCTTTGCCGGCGCGGTCGAACTAGACGACTTCGGATGAGCGACGGCGAGGCTAACCCCGCGAAGAGCGGCTGGCTCAAACGGCTGACCGGCGGGCTGGCGAAATCGTCGGACAAGCTGGGCAGCAACCTCGCCGGTCTGTTCACCCGAGCCAGGCTCGACGACGCAATGCTGGCGAGCATCGAGGACGCACTGATCACCAGCGATCTCGGGGTCAAGCTCGCCGCGCGGGTCGCGGCCAAGTTGCGCGCCGACCGCTTCGACAAGGCGATCGACGCCGCGGGGGTGCGGACCGCGGTCGCCGCCGAGATCGCCGCAGTGCTGCGCCCGGTCGCGCAGCCGCTCGACGTCGTGGCGTTCCCGCGCCCGCAGGTGGTGCTGGTCGTCGGCGTAAACGGTTCAGGCAAGACCACGACGATCGCCAAGCTGGCGCATCTGTTCGCCGAGCAGGACTATTCGGTCATGCTCGCAGCGGGCGATACGTTCCGCGCGGCTGCGGTCGAGCAGCTGAAGATCTGGGGTGCGCGCGCCGGGGTGCCGGTGATCGCGGGCGAACAAGGCGCGGACGCGGCGGGGCTGGCGTTCACCGCGCTAGAAGCGGCGCGCGCAGCGGGCACCGACGTGCTGATCATCGACACCGCCGGGCGGCTGCAGAACAAGTCCGGGCTCATGGACGAGCTCGCCAAGATCAAGCGCGTGTTACGCAAGCAGATGCCGAGCGCGCCGCACGATGTCGTGCTGGTTCTCGACGCCACCACCGGGCAGAACGCGCTCAACCAGATCGAGGTATTCCGCGAAGTCGCCGGTGTCACCGGGCTGGTGATGACTAAGCTCGACGGCACCGCGCGCGGCGGCGTGCTGGTCGCGGCCGCCGAACAGTTCGGGCTACCGATCCACGCGGTCGGGGTCGGCGAGGGGATCGGCGATTTAAGGCCGTTCGATGCCGACGTGTTCGCGAAGGCGCTGGCAGGGACGACGGGGTAGGCCTACTCCGCCGCCACCAGCCGCTCCGACTCGCGCCACGTCAGCACCGGCTTCCTTGCCGCGCCGGTCTCGTCGAGCCGCCGCCGCGGGGCGAGGTGCGGGGCGCTCTTGAACGCCGCCGGATCGCCGCTGAGCATCGCCGCCGCAATCGCGCGTAGCGCGCCGATCAGCTGGTCGAGGTTGGTCTTACTCTCGGTCTCGGTCGGCTCGACCAGCATAGCGCCGTGGACGACCAGCGGGAAATACACCGTCATCGGGTGGAAGCCCTCGTCGATCATCGCCTTCGCCAGATCGAGCGTCGTCAGCCCGGCGGCGGTCAAGAACTCGTCGCTGAACAACGCCTCGTGCATACACGGGCCGGTGTGCGCGAACGGTGCGGTGAACACGTCCTTCAGCCCGTGCAGGATATAATTGGCGTTGAGCACCGCGTCCTCGGCGACCTGCCGCAGCCCGTCGGCGCCGTGGCTCATGATATAGCTGAGCGCCCGGACGAACATGCCCATCTGGCCGTGGAACGCCACCATCCGCCCGAAGCTTCGGTTGTGATCGGTCGAGGCAAGCGCCTGCTCCTCCTCGATCAGCGCGTATCGCGTGCCGGTCTTCTGCACGAACGGCAGCGGCGCGAACGGTGCCAAGGCAGCGCTGAAGACCACCGGACCGCTGCCCGGACCGCCGCCGCCGTGCGGAGTCGAGAAGGTCTTGTGCAGGTTGATGTGCATCGCATCGACGCCGAGGTCGCCGGGACGGACCCGCCCGACGATGGCGTTGAAGTTGGCACCGTCGCAATAGACGAACGCGCCCGCCGCATGCACTGCCTCGCCGATCGCGATCATGTCGGGCTCGAACAGCCCGCAGGTGTTGGGGTTGGTGATCATCACCGCCGCCACGTCTGGCCCGAGCCGGGCTTTCAGCGCGGCAAGGTCGACCCGCCCGCGCGCGTCGGCGGGGATGTTCTCGACGCGGTAGCCGCAGAACGCCGCCGTCGCCGGGTTGGTCCCGTGCGCGCTCTCGGGGACCAGCACTACGGCACGCGCGTCGCCGCGCGCCTCGTGCGCGGCGCGAACCGCGAGCATGCCGCACAGCTCGCCGTGCGCGCCCGCCTTGGGCGACATCGCCACCGCGGGCATACCGGTTAGCGTCTTGAGCCAATCGGCCAGTGTGTCGATCACCGCGAGCGCGCCCTGCACGGTCTCGACCGGCTGCAGCGGGTGGATGTCGGCGAACCCCGGCAGCCGTGCCAGCTTCTCGTTCAGCCGTGGATTATGCTTCATCGTGCAGCTGCCGAGCGGGAAGATACCCATGTCGATCGCGTAATTCTGACGGCTAAGCCGGGTGAAGTGGCGCACCACATCAGGCTCGGCGAGGCCGGGCAGCCCGATCTCGCGGTGACGTAACAAATGGTCGAGCCGACCGCTAACCGGCGGCACGTCGGGCAGGTCGACGCCGCAGCGGTCGACAGCACCCTTCTCGAACAGCAGGGGTTCTTCGAGCATCAGCCCGCGGTTGCCGGTGTAGGTCATGACAGCACCTCGTCGAGAGCGTCTTCGAACGCGTCGAAATCCTCGTCGGTCGCGGTCTCGGTGACCGCTACGACCAAGCCTTTTTCGAGCGCCTTCGCGCCCGGGAACAGCCGCCCGAGCGATACCCCGGCGAGCACGCCCTTGTCGGCCAGCGTCCGCACCACCGGGCGCGCCTCGACCGGCAGTTTCAGCGTAAACTCGTTGAAGAACACCGGCGTCACCAGTTCGATGCCGGGCACGCGCGCCAGCCGTTCGGCGAGCTGGACCGCGCGGGCGTGATTGAGCGCTGCGAGCTTGCGCAGTCCCGCTTCGCCGAGCAGGCTCATGTGAACGGTGAACGCCAGCGCGCACAGGCCGCTATTGGTGCAGATGTTCGAAGTCGCCTTCTCGCGGCGGATGTGCTGCTCGCGCGTCGACAGCGTCAGCACGAAGCCGCGGCGGCCGTCGGCGTCGACAGTCTCGCCGCACAGCCGCCCCGGCATCTGGCGGACATGCTGCTCGCAGCAGGCGAACAGCCCGAGGTACGGCCCGCCGAAGTTTAGCCCATTACCGATCGACTGGCCCTCGGCGACGACGATGTCGGCCCCCATCTCGCCGGGTGACTTGACGAGCCCGAGCGATACTACTTCGGTGACGACGACAATCAGTAGCGCACCGGCGGCATGGCAGGCGGCGGCGAGCGGCGTCAGGTCGGCGACGCGCCCGAGGATGTCGGGGTTCTGCACGACGACGCAGCTGGTGTCCTTGTCGACTGCTGCCGCCAGCGCCGCGAGATCGCCGCCGGGCGTTAGGTCGGCGGTGCCCGCATCGATCGCGTCGTCGGTGAAGCGTGTCAGTGTGTTGAGCACCGCGAGGTAGTGCGGATGCACGCCGCCCGAAACCCGAGCCAGCTGCCGCCGCGTGACCCGCCGCGCCATGAACACCGCCTCCGTCATCGCGGTCGAGCCGTCGTACATCGAGGCGTTAGCCACCGCCATGCCGGTCAGCCGCGCCACCTGCGTCTGGAACTCGAATAGATATTGCAGCGTACCCTGCGCGATCTCGGGCTGGTACGGCGTGTAACTGGTCAGGAATTCGCCGCGCTGGATGATGTGATCCACGGTGGCGGGGACATGGTGCTTGTAGGCGCCGCAGCCGAGGAACGACGGCCCGGCGGACGCTGTCATGTTACGCGCCGCCAGCGCCGAAAGCTGTCGCTCGACGAGCATCTCCGGCAAATGATGCGGC
>JAYTHJ010000296.1:0-2914 GCA_043732725.1 Sphingomonadaceae bacterium
AAGAACCCCGTCGTGGCCAATCCGCTCGGTGATTTCGATTACCGTACGGCGTTCGAGGCGCTCGACCTCGACGCGGTCAAGGCCGACATCGCGATGCTGCTCAAGACCTCGCAGCCGTGGTGGCCAGCCGACTTCGGCAATTATGGCCCGTTCATGATCCGCATGGCGTGGCACGCCGCCGGCACCTACCGTGTCGCCGACGGGCGCGGCGGCGCGGGCGGCGGTCAGCAGCGCTTTGCGCCGCTAAACAGCTGGCCCGACAACGCCAACCTCGACAAGGCGCGGCGGCTGATCTGGCCGATCAAGCAAAAGTACGGCCAGTCGCTGTCATGGGCCGACCTTTTCGTGCTGACGGGTAACGTCGCGCTCGAGACGATGGGGCTGAAGACCTTCGGCTTCTCGGGCGGCCGCGCTGACGTGTGGGAACCCGACGAGGATGTCTATTGGGGCCCCGAGGCGACCTGGCTCGGCGACGAGCGCTACGTAAACGACCGCGAGCTTGAAGCGCCGCTCGCTGCGGTCCAGATGGGCTTGATCTACGTCAACCCCGAGGGCCCGAACGCCAATCCCGATCCTGCCGCCTCGGCGCGCGACATCCGCGAGACCTTCGGGCGGATGGCGATGAACGACGAGGAGACCGTCGCGCTGATCGCCGGCGGCCACACCTTCGGCAAAACGCACGGCGCGGCGCCGCCGCAAGACAATGTCGCGGCTGAGCCTGAGGGCGCACCGCTAGAGCAGCTCGGGCTGGGCTGGAAGAACAGCTTCGGTACCGGTAACGGCGGCGACACCATCACCAGCGGCCTCGAAGTGACGTGGACCGCGACCCCGACGCAGTGGGATAACAGCTATTTCGAGACGCTGTTCGGTCACGACTGGGAGCTGACCAAGAGCCCGGCCGGTGCCCATCAGTGGAAGCCGAAGAACGGCGGCGGTGCGGGTACCGTTCCCGAAGCGCACGACATGACGAAGTTTCGCGAGCCGCGGATGCTGACCACCGATGTCGCGCTGCGCGTCGACCCGGCTTACGAGGCGGTGTCGCGGCGTTTCCTGAACGATCTCGACGGCTTCGCCGATGCGTTCGCCCGCGCGTGGTTCAAGCTGACTCACCGCGACATGGGGCCGAAGGCGCGCTACGTCGGCAAGGAAGTGCCGCAGGAAGTTTTGGTCTGGCAGGATCCGCTGCCCACAGCTTCCGGCCCGGTGATCGATGCGGCCGACATCGCGACGCTGAAGCAGCATATCGCCGCCAGTGGCCTGAGCGTGACGCAGCTGGTGACGACGGCGTGGGCCTCGGCCTCGTCGTTCCGAGCCAGCGACAAGCGCGGCGGTGCTAATGGCGCGCGGCTGCGGCTCGAGCCGCAGCGCAGCTGGCCGAGCAACGATCCGGCGGCGCTTACTCCGGTGATCGCGGCGCTTGAGAAGATCGCGGCGGACTTTAATGGCAACGCGACTGGCGGGAAGACGGTGTCGATAGCCGACCTGATCGTGTTGGCCGGCGGCACCGGTGTCGAGACTGCGGCGAAAGCTGCCGGACGCACGCTGACGGTACCGTTCACCCCAGGGCGCACCGATGCGACGCAGGAGCACACCGATGTCGAATCGTTCTCGCACATGGAGCAGCGCGCCGACGCCTTCCGCAACTACAAGAGCCCCGACAGCCGTCTGCCGTCGGAGTATCTGCTGATCGACAAGGCCAATCTGCTCGGCGTCAGCGCGCCCGAGATGACCATGCTGATCGGCGGGCTGCGGGTGCTTGGCGTGACGCACAAGGGTACGAAGCACGGTGTCCTGACCGATCGGGTCGGTATGTTGACCAACGACTTCTTCGTCAACCTGCTGTCTCTCGGCACGACTTGGCGGCCGACTGACCGCCAGTCGGAGATGTTCGAAGGCACCGTCGACGGCCAGCCAAAGTGGACCGGCACCCGCGCCGATCTCGTGTTCGGGTCGAACTCCGAACTGCGCGCGCTCGCCGAAGTCTATGCCAGCGCCGACGGGGAAGATCGGTTCGTCGACGGCTTCGTCGCCGCATGGGTCAAGGTCATGGAAGCCGACCGCTTCGACCTGCATCGTTGATGCGGTAGGCCGGGAGCGCAAGGTTCCCGGCCTCACAGCGTGAGGCGAAATAACGCCCGCCCGTGCATTACGGGCGGGCGTTGATGCTAGGCGTTGACATGCAGCTCGGGCTTGGGCAGCCAGTTGTGGATCGAGGTCGCGGCGATCGCGGCATGGCCCATGGCGACGCTAATCTGATCAAGTCCGGCAACGATATCGCCCGCTGCCCAGATGCCCTCGATCAACGTCTTCATGTGGTCGGCTGGTGGAATACAGGCGTCGTTGATCAGTGCGAGCCCGACCTCGCGCGCTAGCCGCGAATTGGCGGTGCTGCCGAGCGCCGCGTACATCGTGTCGAAGCTCAGTTGGCGGCCATCGGCGAGGCTGGCGGTGACGACGCCGGCGTCAAAGCTCAGCCGGTCGACCGCGCTCTCGACAACCGCGATATTGGCGTCCGACAAGATCGTCCGCTGTTCGCCATCGAGATCAGTAAAGCGCGCCGGGAGCAAGGTCACATCGGCACTATAATGGCGCAGGAAGCGCGCTTCGGCGACGCCGTGTTTATCGCTGCCGAGCACCGCGATGCGCTGGCCGCGCGCCTCGAAGCCGTCGCAGACCGGGCAATAACGCAGCAGCCCCGCCGCGACCGCCGCATCGTGCGCCGCGTCGTCAAGCTGCGGCGGACGGTGGTTGGTCGTGCCGGTCGCGATCAACACCGCGCGCGAGCTAATCCGGCGGTCGCCGATCGCGGTTGTGAAACCGTCACCCTCGGGAGCGACGTGGTCGGCCTTGGCGCGATGGATTATCGTGCCATACCGAACTGCCTGCAGGGCCATGCGGTGCAATAGCTCGGGCC
>JAYTHJ010000297.1:0-2905 GCA_043732725.1 Sphingomonadaceae bacterium
GCTCGCGGGGCTGCCGATGTTCTTCGGGTCGTACCCGATCACGCCGGCCTCGCCGATCCTGCACGCGCTGGCGAAGTTCAAGGAGTTCGGCGTCACGACGTTCCAGGCCGAGGACGAGATTGCCGCGATCTGCTCGGCGATCGGCGCGAGCTATGCCGGGCAGCTCGGCGTCACCTCGTCGAGCGGCCCCGGCATCGCACTCAAGGGCGAAGCGATGGGGCTGGCGATCATCACCGAGCTGCCGCTGATCATCGTCAATTCGCAGCGTGGCGGACCGTCGACAGGCCTCCCGACCAAGACCGAGCAGAGCGACCTGTATCAGGCAGTCTACGGCCGCAACGGCGACGCACCGCTGGTCGTGCTGGCGTCGCGCTCGCCGAGCGACTGCTTCGAGGTGGCGATCGAAGCATGCCGGATCGCGACGCAGTTTATGACGCCGGTAATGGTACTGTCCGACGGCTATATCGCCAACGCCGCTGAGCCGTGGCTGGTCCCCGACATGGACGACTACACGCCGTTTCCCGCGGTGTTCGAGACCGAGCTGCCGGCCGGCGGCAAGGTCCAGCCGTACCTGCGCGCGGCCGGTTCGCTCCGGCGGCCGTGGATCAAGCCCGGTACACCCGGCTTGATGCATCGCATCGGCGGCATCGAGAAGGGTTTTGGCACCGGCCACATCAACTACGAAGGCGACAACCACCAGCGCATGACCGACGCGCGCCGCGACAAGGTCGCAGGCATCGCCGACCACATTCCCGAGCAGGCGATCGAGCTTGGCGAAGCGGGCGGCAAGCTCGTGCTGGTCGGCTGGGGCTCGACCTACGGTCCGATCCGCAAGGGCGTGCAACGCGCGCGGGCGAAGGGCTTGGACGTCAGCCACATCCATATCCGCCACGTCTGGCCGCTGCCGCGCAACCTCGGCGCGCTGCTCAAGAGCTTCGACCAGGTGCTGGTCCCCGAGATGAACACCGGGCAGCTCAAGACGGTGCTGCGCGATCAGTATCTGGCCGACGCGAAACCGCTCAACAAGGTAACGGGGCACCCGTTTAAGATCGCCGAGATTGAGGAAGCGATCGAAGCGATGCTGGCGTAGTATCCGGCACGTCGCGGAGCATAGACAGATCTTGCATCTTAACCGCGGCCAACCAAACAATCGCTGCGCTGCTTGCAAATTGTGCAAGGGCTGGAAGGTCAACGCCGTTCCGACCGGATGCATCGTCGGCGTAAAGTTCAGTGATTACTTCCGTCGCGATACATCATCTAAAGAAATGCGCGAAGGAGCGCCCGCATGAACGACATGACCCCCATCACCACCCGCCCCGAGGATTGGGCGACCGACCAAGAGGTGCGCTGGTGCCCAGGGTGCGGTGACTATGCGATCCTGAAGGCGGTGCAGCGCACGATGCCCGAGATCGGCGCGGCGCGCGAAAACACCGTGTTCGTCAGCGGTATCGGCTGCTCGTCGCGCTTTCCGTACTACATGGAGACCTATGGTTTCCACACTATCCACGGTCGCGCGCCGGCGGTGGCGACCGGGATCAAGTTGGCGAACCCCGAACTCGACGTGTGGATTATCACCGGTGACGGCGACGGGCTGTCAATCGGCGGCAACCATATGCTGCACTTGCTGCGGCGTAACCTCGACGTCCAGGTGCTGCTGTTCAACAACGAGATCTACGGGCTGACCAAGGGCCAGTATTCGCCGACGTCGCGCGTCGGAACGCGGTCGCCGACGACGCCGTTCGGCTCGGTCGAGCGCCCGGTCAGCCCGTGCTCGTTCGCGCTTGGGGCCGGCGCGCGCTTCGTCGCGCGGACGATCGACACCGCGCAGAAGGCGATGCCCGAAATCCTCAAGGCGGCGCATGCACACAAGGGCGCAAGCTTCGTCGAAATCTTCCAGAATTGCATCGTCTATAACGACGACGTGTTCGCCGACTTCACGGCCAAAAAGGTCGCGCCGGCGAACCAAATCAACCTGATCGACGGCCAGCCGATGCTGTTCGCGGCGGGGACCAAGGGTATCGCCTTCGACCACGAGGCAATGGCCCTCAAGGTGATCGACGTGGCGGACGGCGACGTTTCGGGCGTGCTGGTCCACGACGAGACCGGCAAGCTGATGGCGCAGTTACTCGTCGACATGCCGTTTGGGCTATTCCCGGTGGCGCTAGGCGTGATCTACAACAACCCGGCCCCGTCGTTTGAGGTCGCGATCGCGGAGCAGCATGCGGCAGTAACGCACGGCAAGTCGACCGATCTCAACGCACTGCTCCGCAAGGGCCAAAGCTGGGAAGTCGCGCCACGGGCTTGAAGCTCCGGCGGGGGATCGCGCCGCTGGGATGCGTACCCCTGCCGACATGCTGAACGCCACGGTGGACCCGGACGCTGATTCACCGACGCTGATGGCACAGGTCGCCGCTGGTAACGCGGTGGCGTTCACGGCGTTGGTCGAGCGCCTGCATGGCACGGCGCTGCGCGTTGCGACTAAAGTGCTCGGGTCGCGCAGCGATGCCGACGATGCGGTGCAGGCAGCGCTGACCAAGTTGTGGACCCAGGCGCATCGTTACGAGCCGGGCCGCGGCTCGGTCGAGGGCTGGTTCCGCCGTATCCTGATCAATCTCTGTCTCGACCGGCGGCGCAGCGTTCGCGTCGTCCAGCCGCTCGAAACCGCCGCCGAGATCGCCTCGCCGGGCCCGACGCCGTTCGAGGCAGCGTCGAGTGCGGCGCGGGCGCGGCGGATCGATGCCGCGATGGCGCGGTTAAATCCGCGGCAGCGGGCTGCCATTCTGTTATTTCACGGCGAAGGCGCGAGCATGACCGAAGTCGCAACGGCACTCGACGCGACGCCCAAGGCGGTCGAGGGATTACTGGCGCGGGCGCGTATTGAATTAAGTCAGCTGCTTGCCAGCGA
>JAYTHJ010000298.1:0-9551 GCA_043732725.1 Sphingomonadaceae bacterium
GAAACCGACGCCTCGCCAAGGACTTCGAGAAACCCATCGAAAGCGCAACTGCCTGGCTGTTCATGGCGTCCGTCCAGCTCATCACCCGAAAACTCGCAAGGCCCTGAAACTAAATGAAATCATTATGAGTCAGACTCTAAGAGCTGCGGTAGGTCGGCACGCGCAGAAACGAGTGCTTTGATCAAGCCGAACACGGTCGCATCGAGACGCTCGACTGGGCGACGGCAGGCGACGTCCCTGCGGAACCGGCCATCGAGACAATCATCATATGCTTTGTCTTCGGTCACTCTCTGGTTGACTTGAGCGGGGTGGAACAGGGTTCGTCCGAACTCGCCGAGGACGTCGAAGTAGCAGGAACCCTGCGGGAAGAACGAGCATCGACAACAGCGGCGCGGTCAGCATGCCGCCGATCATCGGGGCAGCGATGCGGCTCATGACCTCGGACCCGGTGCCCGTCCCAATCAGGATCGGGAGCAAGCCGGCCAGAATGACCGCGACCGTCATCGCCTTGGGCCGCACGCGCAGCAGCGCCCCTTCGCGAACCGCCGCCTCGACCGCGGCGCCATCGGGTGCGCTACCGCGCTCGGCAAGCGCGTGCTTGAGGTAGATCAGCATCACGACGCCGAACTCCGCAGCCACTCCGGCGAGCGCGATAAATCCCACCCCCGTCGCGACCGACTGGTTGTAGCCCAGCACGTAGACCAGCCACAGCCCGCCGGTCAGCGCGAAAGGCAATGTTCCCATGACCAGCGCTGCCTCATCGAACCGCCGGAACGTCGCGTAGAGCAATGCGAAAATGATCAGCAACGTCGCCGGCACGACGATCTTCAGTCGCTCGATCGCGCGCTGAAGATATTCAAACTGGCCGGTGAAGCTGACGCTGATCCCGGGCGGCAACTTGACCTTGGCGGCGATCGCACGCTGGAGATCGCCGACGATCGCGGTTAGCGAAGCACCGCGACCATCAATGTAAATCCACGCCACCGGCCGACCGTTCTCGCTGCGCAGCATCGGTGGGCCGTCGCTGACGCGAATATCGACGACGGTGCCAAGCGTGATCTGCTGCAGCGAGGGAGTCAGCACGGGAAGGTTGCGCAAGCCTTCGAGGCTGTCGCGGCTTTCGCGCGGATAACGGACACTTATCGGATAGCGCGCGAGTCCTTCCACCGTCTGGCCGATCGTCTCACCGCCGATTGCGCCAGAGACAATCGACTGGACGTCGGCGACGTTGAGTCCGTAGCGCGCGGCAGCAATGCGGTTAATCTTGACGTCGATGTACCGTCCTCCAGTCAGCCGCTCAGCCAATGCCGAACTCACGCCCGGAACGGTCTTGGCGACCTGTTCGATCGCATGTGCGGTGGCGTCGATGTCAGCGAGGTTGTTCCCCGCTATCTTGATACCGATCGGACTCTTGACACCGGTCGACAACATCTCGATCCGATTGCGGATCGGCGGTATCCAGAAGTTGGCGAGCCCCGGCACTTTCACGGCATGATCGAGTTCGTCGATCAATTTATCCTGCGTCATGCCCGGCCGCCACTGGTCCTTCAGCTTAAACCGGATCGTCGTCTCGAACATTTCGAGCGGCGCCGGATCAGTCGCGGAGTCGGAGCGACCAGCCTTGCCGAAAACGCTATCGACCTCGGGGACGGTCTTGATCAGTCGGTCGGTCAGCTGGAGTAACTGCCCGGCCTTGTTGACCGATAGGCCGGGTAGTGCCGAGGGCATGTAGAGGAGGTCGCCCTCGTTGATTGCAGGCAAAAACTCGCCGCCTAACTGGCTGATCGGCCAGATGCTCGTGGCGAACACGAGGCCCGTAACGATCAGCGCCTGCTTCGGGCGCGCCAGCACCCAGTCGAGTGCGGGCCGGTAGAGACGCGCGAGCACGCGGTTAATCGGGTTCGCGTTCTCGGATGGGATGCGCCCGCGGATCAGGTAGCCCATCAGCACCGGGATCAACGTGATCGATAGGATCGCTGCGCCGGCCATCGCATAGCTCTTGGTGAAAGCGAGCGGCACGAATAGTCGCCCTTCCTGTCCTTGCAATGAGAAGATCGGCACGAACGAGAAGGTAATGATCAGGAGCGACAGGAATAGCGCCGGGCCCACCTCGACCGCCGCCACTGTGATCACCCGCCACCGCTCCGGCCCCGCAAGCTGCTCTCCGGGATGGTCGCGGGTCCAGTGTTCCAGATGCTTGTGCGCGTTCTCGATCATCACGATGGCGCCGTCGACCATCGCGCCGATGGCGATTGCGATGCCTCCGAGCGACAGGATATTGGCGTTCAGCCCCTGCACCCGCATCGCAATGAACGCGACGAGGATGCCGAGCGGCAGCGTCAGGATCGCGACTAACGCCGAGCGTGCGTGCCACAGGAAAACGAGGCAGATGACCGCGACGACGACGAACTCCTCGATCAGTTTGCTGGTGAGATTGTCGACGGCGCGGTCGATCAGCCCCGAGCGATCGTAGGTTGTGACAATCTCGACTCCAGGCGGCAGGCCCTTCTTCAATTCCGTAAGCTTCGCCTTGATCCCGTCGATCACGTCACGCGCGTTCTTGCCCTGGCGCATGACGATGATGCCGCCGGCAACCTCGCCCTCGCCGTTCAACTCGGCGACGCCGCGCCGCATTTCAGGGCCGACCTGGATCGTCGCGACATCGCCCAAGGTAACCGGCGTACCGCCAACGCTCTTCAGCGGAATCGCGCGAAAGTCGTCGAGCGAAGTTAGATAGCCCGTCGCGCGGACGATGTACTCGGCCTCAGCCATTTCGAGGACCGAGCCGCCATTCTCCCGGTTACCACGCTTCAGAGCCGCAATCACCGTATCGTAAGTGATACCATATGACGCGAGCTTCTGCGGATCGAGCACCACCTGATACTCGCGGACCATACCGCCGATGCTGGCGACCTCGGCGACGCCGGGTGCGGCTTTCAATTCATAGCGCAGGAACCAGTCCTGGATGCTGCGGAGCTGCGATAGGTCGTGGCGACCGGTCCGGTCGACCAACGCATATTCATAGACCCAGCCAACGCCGGTCGCATCCGGCCCGAGCGCGGCCGTCGCGCCCGTCGGCAAACGGCTTTGCACTTGGCTCAGATATTCGAGAACGCGGCTGCGCGCCCAGTAGAGGTCGGTCCCGTCCTCAAACAACACATAGACGAAGCTGTCGCCGACGAACGAATAGCCGCGCACCATGCGCGCGCCCGGCACCGATAGCATCGTCGTGGCGAGCGGATAGGTGACCTGGTCCTCGACGATGCGCGGCGCCTGCCCAGGCCACGTCGTGCGGACGATCACCTGCACGTCGGACAGGTCGGGTAGAGCATCGATCGGCGTCGAACGCAACGCAGCGATGCCGATAACGATCAGAACCAGCGCGCCCAGCAGGACGAGGATGCGAAGCCGGACCGAAGCTTCGATGATCCGGGCGATCACGTGGAGTCACCGGCGACAGGCCGTGCGGCGACGCCGGTTAAGCTCGCCTCGCTGTCGAGCAGGAACTGGCCCGCCGCGACGACCTTCTCGCCGTCGTAAAGCCCGGCAAGGATCTCGGTCTGACCATTGGTTTCGGCCCCGGTGCGGACCTCGGCGGGCCGAAAGCGGCCCTCCGGCAGCGCGAGCATAATCAGCGTGCGCGTGCCGGTGCGGATTACCGCCTCGCTCGGCACAAGCAGTGCCGCGCGCGGGGTGTCCTCGAGATGGACCGTCGCGAACATCCCCGGCCGCAGGCGACCGGCGCGGTTGGACAACTCGATGCGCACAGTCAGCGTGCGGCTGGCGGTCTCGGCGGTCGGTAACACCGCTATGACGCGGCCGGGGAAGCGCTCACCAGGAAGGCCGGTCAAGTCGGCGGCGGCCCGTTGGCCGACTCGCACATCGCCAGCGCGAACCTCGGGAATCGCCGCGTTGAGCCACACCGTGCTGAGCCCAGAGATTCTGGCCAGCGTCTGCCCCGCCGCCAGCGTTACCCCGGCTCGCGCATCGAGCGTCTCGATGACGCCGCCGATCGGGCTGCGCACCGTCGTCATGCCGCGTCCACGCGTCGAGCCACCGGGGATTCCGATCAGCCGCAGCCTTTGACGTGCCGCGGCGATCAACGCGGGATCGCCGGTCTTCACTACCGCCTGATATTCGTCCTGTGCGCCGCCCCACTCGGGCACCAGCAGGTCAGCGATCGGCGTCCCGGCGCTGATGACGTCGCCCGGCGCAAGGCGGTAAACCCGCTCGACAAACCCCGTGGCCCGCGCTTGCACGATCGCAACGTCGCGCTGATTGAAGTCGATTGACCCGGTCACGTCGAACGCACCCGCCAGCGTCCCGCGCGTCGCCGTCGCGAATCGAACGCCGAGATTTTGTATCGCGGCGGGATCGACGGTGACCCCCGGCAGTGCACCAGAACCGGTGGCCTCGTCGGGATATTTGGGGACAGTCTTCATCCCCATCGAGGACAGCGAATTGGGATTGTCGTAGTGCTCGAGCGGTACCATCGGATCGTAGTAATAGAGGGGTCTCCGAGCGGCTTTGGGTGCCGCCATCGTCGACCCGCTTTCCCGGGCTGGAGCGAAGTAATACCCGCTAGCCCCTGCAGCGAGGGCGACGAATAAAAACGCGGTAGCCATTTGCGAGCGACGCGACACGATCGTGGTCATCGGTCGGTGCTCCCATAGCAGAGGATCAGTCGCGCCCCGTCGACGACGACCGCCGCCTCGCGATCGAGCGTATTGAGCACCGCATCGGCAAAAGTCGCGTGCGCATCGGCTATGTCGGTCAGCGATGCGCGCCCGGCACTGTAGCTGCCGATTTCGAGCGTGACCCGTCGCTCGGCGAGCGGCTGCAATACGTCGCGCGCGCGCAGCCATTGCTTGCGATGCATGACATGGTCGGCGAGGCCCGCGTCAAGATCGGCGGTCAATGCGCGCAAGGTGTTGTCGGCCTCGGCCCGCGCGCCGTCGGCATCTGCGGTCCGGGCCACGATCAGCGGCTCCTGCCGTTGCTTCCGGAACAGTGGCAGGCCGATCTTGACTCCTGCCGAGACATAGTCGCCGAAGCGGGGATCGCGGCGCTGGTATGAGAGATCGACGCCGAAGTCCGGACGTCGTTCGGCCTCGGCGATGCGCAGATCGGCGTCCGCGCGACCGACCGTCGCTGCGGCGAGGACAAGGGTGGGATGTTGCTGCAACGATGATCGCAATCGCCAGGGATCGACGGTAAAGTCGGGGATCGCGCCGGCAATCTCCGGATTGGCCTCACCCGTCCAACGGGTGAGTTCGGCGCGGGCACGACCGACGGCCGCCACAAGTTCGTCGCGGCGATCCTGCAGCTTCGCAACTGCCTCGCGCCCGGCAAGCACCTGCGCTGGCCGCGACGCGCCCGAGGCGACCGCGCGCGGCGACGCCGTAACGATCCCATGGAGTCGCGTGAGCACCTCATCGAGAGCACCGAGCCGACGTGTGGCATAAGCGAGGTTGATCCAGGCGAGCGCGGTTTCGACCTTGACGCTCCGCGACGTGACGCCAGTCTCGGCGTCCGCGACCCCGATATCCGCATCGGCGCGTCCACGCTGCGCCCGCCGCTTTGCGAGGTTGGGGATGTCCTGCGCTACGCCGATATTCATCCAAGTAAAGTTGTCGCGCTGAGGCTCGAACGCGAGCGGCCCTGAAATCGGGAAACTGGCGATGCCGAGCGCGAGTTTGGGATCGGGCAACTGCCCGGAGGCGATTCGTGACGAGCGTGTCGCGGTAGCCGCGAGCGATTTAGCCGTAATTGACGGTGCGTCGGCAGCAGCTTTTTCGAGCGCAGCGCCGAAGGTCAGCGGTCCGGCAAATGTCGGGGTGCCGACTGATGCCAATGCAAGCAACGCCAGCGCACGCGGCGCGTATCGCCGCAAAAGAATGTCCATGTCCTGATTTCCCGATCCTTGAGTTCAGATCGCGCCGGACCCGGCGCGTAAGGCGCCTGGCAGCGTGCCAAGCACGCGCGCGGTCGAAATCAGGCCCGGAAAGAAGGCGGTTCGGGTTCGGGGACGGTCGATCTGCCGTGCAGCTTCGCCAACAACGAAACCGGCTGGGCTAGTTTGGACGCGGTCGATTTTCCGGCAAATGACGAGCTGTCCGGAAGGAGCATCGCTACTCCAGACGCTGTCATCGCGATGCAACCTACCTTGCCACACTTGCACAGCTCGGAAGACGCATTCTTGGGCATTCCCGTCTTGCAATCGGGCGTCGACGCCATGACATGCTTCGCCACCCCCGCGTGCACCGGTGCAGCGAACACCGGCTCTGGCAGCTGCACCGTCAAGCCGACGATTACTCCAATAAGCAGCAGAAAGAAGGGCACGTGCTTCACTTAGGCACCCTGCAACCCGCTCGGCTAGGTGTCAATCGATCGACGGGCTTTGTCGGTGCATCTGCTTTTGTTACAATGGCTAAAGCAATTTTATAGAGGTGGTGGCGTACTCGGTCCGAGGCCCCTGAGCCCTGAGCAGGTTGACAGTCTAAGTCTGCGATCAGTCCGTTTGCGGTGCTCGCGCGGCCGAACGTTCGTTACTCCAAATGTGGCGAAGCGTGCTCCAATCCGTGATGGTGGTGGTCGTCCGCATCGCTGTGATCGTCGTTAGGATCGACACTGACGAGGTTGACGACTCCAAACCGAACGCCTCGCTCGGCCGTAATGGCGTCGGTGAGGGCGCGAACTTTATTCGTCGGGCCTTCGAGGATCATCGTCTCGAACGATGAGGCGTGATCGAGAATAACGTGTGTCGTCGCCACGACGAGGTTGTGATGCTCGTTCTGCATGTCGAGCAGCCGTTGCGCCAACGCGCGAATCCGGTGATTGTAGATATAAGAAAGGTTGGCAACGCAGTTTGTGCCAGCTCCGCTTTCGAGACGACGGGTTTCGATTGCACGTCGAATCAAGTCGCGGACCGCCTCGGAGCGGCTTTGATAACCTTGCTCCCTGGTCAAGTGATCGAACTGGGAAGCTGTTTCTTCATCAAGTGAGACGGTCACGCGCTGCATATAACCCTCGCTCTGGTGACTCCCAACGCTACGCCGCCGGACCGTCGGATGTCTACATCCCCGTATGATGAATCGTGCAACTTTGCTTGCACGCCACACGTATATGGATGTCATCAGTAAGAATTTAACGACGATTGTGCATAAGGGCTACGGCATGGAAGATGGCTTCGCGGCGCCGTCGAGGAAAGGTAGATTGCGGGGGCGGCGGCTCGCGACGGCGATTGGAGTCATCGTCATCGGCGCGCTACCGACCGGCGTGGAAGCGCGCGAGATTGTCGAAAATGCTGATGTCACCGCGTCGTCTGCGACCGCCGATGTCGAACCCTCGGTTGTCAAAATCGCCGCGGTCGAAAACACCATGCCCGAACCGGCCGATGCTCTCGGCACGATCGTCGTCACCGGCTCGCGCCTTAGTCAGCTCGGCATCGCCGATTCCGCCAATGCCGGCGTCGTGACGGCAAAACAGCTCGCAGCGCGAACTGTCTATCGACCCGGCGAACTACTCGAAGCAACCCCTGGCCTCATCGTCAGTCAGCACAGCGGTGAGGGCAAGGCGAACCAATATTATCTCCGCGGCTTCAATCTCGATCATGGCACCGATTTGCGGACGACCGTCGACGGGATGCTCGTCAACCAGCGAAGCCATAGCCACGGGCAGGGGTGGACAGACGTCAACTGGTTGATTCCCGAACTTGCCGGTCAGCTCGATTATCACAAGGGGCCCTATTCAGCGGAGGACGGCGATTTCGCCGCCGCCGGCTCGGTCAGTGTCCACTACGTCGACACGCTGTTGAAGACGCTCGTCAGTCTCGGCGTCGGCGAGAACGGCTATTATCGAGGATTGATCGCAGGTTCGCACGCGATCAGTAGCGGCAATCTGCTCTACGCCGTTGAATTGTTCCACAACGACGGGCCGTTTACCAAAGGTGATAATTACAAAAAGGCGAACGGCATCCTGCGGTACTCGCGCGGTACAAAGGAATCTGGGTTCAACATCACCGGAATGGCGTATAATTCAACCTACAATGCCACTGATCAGATCCCGCTGCGGGCGGTGCTCGCGGGGACCCTCAACCGCTTCAGTTCGATCGATTCGACCGACGGCGGCAAGGTTCATCGTTATAGCCTATCAGCCGAGTGGCACCTGCTGACTGAGAATACGGCAACAAAGGTCAACGCCTACGTCATCAACAACCGGCTTCGTATTTACTCCAACTTCACCTATTTCCTCGATAACCCGGCCGATGGTGACCAGTTCGCGCAGCCCGACGACCGCACCGATACAACGCTGAGCGCAATTCACTCGTGGCGGGGCAAGCTTTTCGGGCACGACACCGAAAGCACGATCGGCTTGCAGTTCCAGCGCGACGACATCGTTAACGGGCTACAGTCGACCAAGGGGCGACAGCTGTTATCGGTGACCCGTCGTGACCATATAATCGAGACCAGCGTCGGGGCTTATTTCGAGAACACAACGCGCTGGGACGGCAAGTTTCGCACTGTGCTAGGCGTGCGCGAAGACTATTATAATTTCGACGTCACGAGCTTGCAGCCAGCCAATACGGGCAACGTCACGTCCACCCTGCCAAGCCCCAAGCTTAGCCTGATCTTCGGTCCGTGGGCGAAGACCGAGTTCTACGCCAATGCCGGCTTTGGCTTCCACAGCAACGACGCCCGCGGCACGACCAACCACGTCGACCCCAAGAGCGGTGACCCGGCCGACCCCGTTCCGGGGCTCGTCCGGTCGAAGGCCGTCGAGGTTGGCGTCAGGTCAGAAATAGTCTCACACCTGCAAACAACGCTTGCCGTTTACGGTCTCGACTTCAACTCAGAGCTGATCTTCCAAGGTGACGCCGGAACGACGACGCCGGGTCGTCCAAGCCGGCGTATCGGCTTCGAGCTGTCGAACTACTACAAGCCAGCGCACTGGCTGACGATCGACGCCGACATCGCCTATGCCCATGCCCGGTTCAAAGATTATGATCCGGTCGGTAAACATATCCCCGGTGCAGTTGAGGGCGTCGCGTCGGTCGCGCTCGCTGTCGATGATCTCGGACCATACTTTGGTGTTCTGCAGCTCCGTTATTTTGGTCCGCGACCTTTGATTGAAGACAATACCGTTCGGTCTAAGGCGACGACAACGGTCAACGGGCGTATCGGCTATCACATTACGCCCAACCTCAGCGCTGAGCTCGAATGCTTCAACCTGCTAAACGCCAAAGCCTCGGCGATCGACTATTACTACCAGTCGCGACTACTCGGTGAATCGCCGGCAGGCGTTAACGACATCCACTTTCACCCGATCGAGACACGGTCGCTCCGCTTGACGCTACTCGCAGGTTTTTAAGGCTAATTTAGAACGGTTTCCGATCAGTCTGCATCGTAGCCTGAGTTCTGGAAGTCGTTGGCGCATTCCTGTGGCGGGTAGAGGTCGAGGTTTCGGCCGATGGCATTCCAGAGTCCGGGAATGGTTCGCTCGGCAGGCTTGCGCCGGTGGGCTTTGAGCTTCGAGAACGCCGGCTCGATCGG
>JAYTHJ010000299.1:0-9551 GCA_043732725.1 Sphingomonadaceae bacterium
GCGCTGACCGAGAGCTTGCGTGGGCTGGCCGGACGCGACTTGCCGATCCTGATCGATCAGGAGGGCGGGCGCGTCGCGCGGTTGCAGCCGCCGCACTGGCCGGTGTTTCCGGCGGCGGCGCGGTTCGGGGCGCTGTACAACATCGCGCCGCTCACCGCGTTGGAGGCAGCCCGGCTCAACGGCGTCGCGCTGGCGATGACGCTGCGCGCATCTGGAGTCACGGTTGACTGCCTGCCGCTGATCGACGTGCGCAGCGACGCTGGGCACGGCATCATCGGTGACCGCGCCTTTGCGAGCGAGCCGATGTGGGTGTCGGCAATGGGCCGCGCGACGCTCGACGGCTTGCGCAGCGGCGGCATCGTCGGGGTGATCAAGCACATCCCGGGGCACGGCCGCGCGACGGTCGATAGCCACCTCGAACTGCCGGTTGTGACCGCGAGCCGGGCCGAGCTGGAGAGCGATTTCGAGCCGTTCCGGCGGTTGCAGGCCGCGCCGATGGCGATGACCGCGCATGTCGTCTACACCGCGCTCGATGCGGAGCGATGCGCGACGCTGTCGCCGGTGGTGATCGACGTGATCCGCTCGGATATCGGCTTCGACGGGTTGCTAATGTCGGACGACCTGGGCATGGCAGCGCTCGGCGACAGCTTCGCGGCGCGGGCGCAAGGCGCGCTGGCGGCGGGCTGCGACATCGCGCTGCACTGCTCGGGCGACCTCGCGCAGATGCAGGAGATCGTTGGCGCGGTTGGTGCGGTCACGCCCGATGCCGAGCGGCGGCTGACGGCAGCGATGGCGTGGCCGGCACCCGAATATAACAACCTCGAGATCGTTATCGCGCAGCGTGACGAGCTGCTTGCGCATATCCCGGGATGAGCCGCGACGCGGGCGATGGCGACCAACCGCCGCGTGATACGCCCGTCACGCTGACACTGGCGCTCGGTAGCTGGGAGGGGCCGCTCGACGTGCTGCTGACGCTGGCGCGGGCGCAGCGCGTTGATCTCGCACAGATCTCGATTCTCGCGCTCGTCGATCAGTATCTGGCGTTTGTCGCCGAGGCGCGGACCCTGCGGCTCGAGCTGGCGGCGGACTATCTCGTCATGGCGGCGTGGCTGGCGTATCTCAAGTCTTGCCTGCTGCTACCTGCCGATCCTGCGGCCGATCCCGATCCGCACGAGGTGGCGCTGCAGCTCCAGTGGCGACTGCAGCGGCTCGACGCGATGCGCGAGGCGGGTAGCCGCCTGATGGCGCAGCCCCGGCTCGGGCGCGACAGCTTCCGGCGCGCCGCACCCGAAGGGCTGCGACAGACGATCAGCCCGCGCTACGCGGCTGACCTGTTCGCGCTGATGGCGGCATACGGCAGCGTCAAGACGCGGCAGCTCAAGCCAAGCTACGCCGTGGCGCGGCGCGCCGTGCTGACGCTCGACGAGGCGATCGAGCGGCTCGAAGCAATGCTGGGTGCGGCGGTCGACTGGATCGACCTCGCCGCGTTCATGCCGGGCGCGCCGCAATCGGACGCTTCACCGCACGATGCCGAACACCACCGCTCAGAGCGGGCGAGCCTGTTTGCCGCGGCGCTTGAGCTGACGCGGCAGGGGCGAATGGAACTGACGCAACGCAAAGCGTTCGCGCCGCTGATGCTACGGGCCTGCGCGTGACCAGCGACTTGAGCGGACCAGGCAGCGACGGAGACGCGCTGCGCGAGCTGGAGGCGGTGCTGTTCGCCGCCGCGACGCCGCTGACCGCCGCCGAACTGGCACGGCACCTGAGTGCACCGGGCGACATCGCCGCGCTGCTCGAAGCGCTGGCCGCGAACTATGCGCCGCGCGGTATCAATCTCGTGTCACGCGGCGGGCGCTGGCTGTTCCAGACCGCGCCCGATTTGGCCCACGTGCAAGCGACCGAGCGCGCCCAGCCGCGCAAGCTGTCGCGCGCTGCGGTCGAGACGCTGGCGATCGTCGCGTATCACGAGCCGGTGACGCGCGCCGAAATCGAGGGTATTCGCGGCGTCGCTGTTTCGGCAGGGACGCTCGACGTGCTGATGGCGGCAGGCTGGGTGCGTCCGGCGGGACGGCGCGAGACGCCTGGCCGCCCGCTGCAATACGCTTCTACGCCGGGCTTCCTTGCCGATTTCGGGCTGGCCAGCCGACGCGACCTGCCGGGGCTGGCCGACCTGAGAGCTGCCGGACTGCTCGATGCGGACTTACCCGCGCAGCCCGAACTGTCGTTATTGACGTGGGAAGCCGGTCGCGATGCGAGGGATGGTGCTGGCGAAGATGGTCACGCTGGAGTAGCAATCGTCGTATGAACGCACCATTTGCCAGCGACGGCGCTGGGCAGCGGTGCTTTAGGAGTTTGAAATCATGGGTTCGTTCAGCCTGTTCCACTGGGTCGTCGTCATTCTCGTGCTCGTACTGCTGTTCGGGCGCGGCAAAATTTCGGACCTGATGGGCGACTTGGCCAAGGGCATCAACAGTTTCAAGAAGGGCTTGGCCGACGACGCCCATGCGACCGCCGCCGCACCGCCGCCCGCGTATCCGCAGCCGCAAATCGGTACGGTAGCGCCGCCGCTCGTTCAGCCGGCAGGGCAACCGATTCGTAACGAAACGCCGCGGATTTAGCGCCGGGCGAACGCATGTTCGGCATCGACTCCGCTGAATTTCTCGTGATCGCAGTCGTCGCGCTGGTCGTCATCGGACCGAAGGACCTGCCGCGCGTCATGCGGCTGATCGGCGGTTGGGTCGGCAAGGGTCGGGCGTTGTCGCGCCATTTGCGCAGCGGCTTTGATACGATGATGCGCGAGGCCGAACTCGAAGAGATGCAGAAACAGTGGGCTAAGCAGAACGCCGACATCATGGCGGCGACCAACGTTCATGTGCCGTATGAACCGGCGACGGCGTCTGCCGAGCCGGTTCCCGAGCCCGCGGCGCAATCGATGATGCCGCCGGTGCCGGTGACGGTGGACTACGCTACCAGCACGATGAGCGCCCCGGCGGCAGCGGTCGTTCCCGGCCACGTCTCGACGCAACCGTAAATTGGCCGACGTGAACGATATCGACGACAGCAAAGCGCCGCTGATGGAACATCTGATCGAGCTGCGGAAGCGGTTGCTGATCAGCTTTGCGGCGCTGGTGATCGGTTTTTGTCTCGCCTACACCCAGACCGAGCGTATTTTCGAATTTCTCGTCCAGCCGCTGGTGCGCGCCTACGGGACCGCCCACGGGACGCTGATCACGACGCGGCTGTACGAAGCCTTCTTCGTGCAGATCAAGGTTGCCGCCTTCGCTTCGTTCGTGCTGGCTTTCCCGGTACTTGCGTCACAGCTGTGGGCGTTCGTCGCACCGGGGCTATACAAGAACGAGAAGCGCGCTTTCCTACCATTCATGCTGATGACGCCGGTGTTGTTCACGTGCGGTGCGGCGCTTGCTTATTATGTTGTCGCGCCAATCGCATTTCACTTCCTGCTCGGCGTCAAGCTGCTCGGCTCAAGCTCGGGTCTCGGCCAGCAGGCGCTGCCTTCGATGGACAGCTACCTGTCGATCGTTATGCAATTCGTCGTCGGTTTCGGCGTAGCCTTTTTGCTACCCGTGCTGCTGATGTTGCTCGAGCGGGCCGGGATCATCAGCCGCGACCAGCTCAAGGCAGGACGCCGCTACGCGATCGTCGGCGCGACTATCGTCGGTGCGATCCTCGCACCGCCGGACGTATTGTCGCAGCTACTGCTCGCGGGGCCGCTTATCCTGCTCTACGAGCTCTCGATCATTGCGATCTGGTTTACCGAGCGGCGGCGCGCCAAAGCGGCACGCAACCTGCCCGTCGCAACGATTTAAGCGCTTACTTTGCGCCGCCGTCCTTGGCGGCCTTGGTCGTCGGCTTGCCGACCGAGTTGCCGTCCTTGCCGGCACCCGCGACAGTGTTGAACGCCGTTAGCGCGACGGTCGTCGCCAGTTAATAGAGTCTAACGCTTACTGCCCTCTTTTCACGGCGGCGATGATTTTGTTATGGTCTGCGGTCCAGACGAAGGGTTTCGGGTTGGTATTTTGCTCGGTTGCGAAGCGGTTGATGGCAGTTTGCAGGATGACGACGGAGTGGAAGACGCCGCGTTTGAGCCGCGTCTTGGAAAGCTTGGCGAAAAAGCCTTCGACAGCATTGAGCTATGAGCAGGAAGTTGGGGTGAGGTGGAAGGTGAAGCGGGTGGCGATCGAGCCATGCCCGCACGTTGACATGTTTGTGGGCGGCTTAATTGTCGAGGATGATGTGCACCGTTTTGTCGCTGGGGACGCTGGCGTTGATGGTGGTCAAAAAGCGGATGAACTCCTGGTGCCGATGCTGCTGCATGTTGCGCCCGATTACGGTTCTATCGAGAATGTTGAGCGCAGCGAAGAGGGTGGTTGTGCCGTTGCGCTTGTAATCGTGGGTCATTGTGCCGAGCTGCCCTTTCTTCATCGGCAAGCCCGGCTGGGTTCGATCAAGCGCCTGGATCTGGCTCTTTTCGTCGAAGGACAACACGATGGTGTGCACCGGCGGGGCAACATAGAGCCCGACGACATCGTGGAGCTTTTCGGCAAACCTGGGGTTATTCGACAGCTTGAACCGCCGGTAGCGATGCGGTTGTAGGCTGTGCGCTTTCCAGATGCGGCGCACCGCACTGGCGCTGATCTTGCTGGCGCTGGCCATCATGACGGCCGTCCAGTGCGACGTCCTGTCAGGCGCGACGGTCAGCGTCAGTGCCAGCACGCGTTCGATCACGTCCGGCTTCAGGGGTGCGACGCGCGACGGCCGGGTCTTGTCGCGCAGCAGGACATCAGTGCCGGCCGCCATGAAACGTTGCTGCCAGCGCCAGAAACAGGGCTCCGACTTGCCGGTCTGGCGCATGATCGCCCCTTTCCCGACGCCGTCGGCGGATAACAAGATGACCCTAGCGTGTCAGACAAGCTTTCGTGCTGCGTCGTGATCCTTGACCACCAGCTCAAGGCAAAGACGGTTAGGCGGTGAAACTTCAAATATGAGCCCATTGCGCATCGCGCAGGACCGTACGCCACAGGCAAAGCGGCAAACCTAAAAAGGACTCCTCGTCAGGCGCTGTCCACTAGAATGACCGCATTGCGCATACAAATACCCCCAATGCTGACAATCGGCAGAAGTACCGACCACCAATAACGATGCGGAGGTAAAGCGCTGTCGACAATGTCGAGCACACAGGCAATCTGCCCGATCGGGTGTCCTGCTCGCGAAGTTGAGCCCGGCCGCATTCGGGGGGGTGAAGCGACCGGGCTCGGAAAGGACAGCGAGAGCGGGGGGCAAGTATCGCTGTCTGTGTGCTCAACGGACCACCCCGCACGTGGTTCCATTAAATATCTGAACTCACTTTTACAGCGGAACCGTTACGAAGGATCGCGCGTCTGTCGGTGCCACTGGAGGACCCCGTATGAGCAGCCAAGATGACACCAGCAAGCTTTGGGATATGATGGATAAGATCCGCGTTGCCATGCTTACCACCGAACATGGTAGCATGCTCGAAAGCCGCCCGATGAGTGCCTACACCGATCGCGAGGCCCGGCTGATCTGGTTCATCACGCGCATCGATACCGACAAGACGAACGAGATCGCTGGTGGCGCGCCGGTCAATCTCGCGTTTGGCGACAAGGGCAGTAACAGCTTTGTGTCGGTATCGGGTACTGCCGAAGTAGTGCGCGATACGGCAAAGCAGAAGGCACTATGGAATCCGTTTGCCGAAGCGTGGCTGCCCGAAGGTCCGGAAGCGCCGACCACCGGCTTGATCAAAGTGACGCCGCTCCATGGTACATTGTGGGACGCGCCGGGCAAGCTTGCGCAATTGTTCAACGTCGCCAGGGCCAACATTACTCAGGCCCCCGCGTCGATCGGTGACGTCGCGCACGTCGATATCCGCTAGCTGGTCTAGCGCCGCAAGCAGCTACGGCGCCGCCAACGGGAAGGCGATGCCATAGCTGCCGGCGGCGGCATCGTGTTCGAGCGGCGTCCGCAACTGCCGTGCCATGCCTTCGATAATGCGCTTAGCCGAGTTGCCCTTGCCGAGACCCTCGTCATCGACGAACGGCGCGGCGGTGACCGATAACATCCCGCCGCCGCTGTGTCTGGCTGCGGTCACCGTCGCACTGAGCTTGGCCGGCGCGACGCGCCGGGCGGCGAGGCTGACTAGTTCGGTGATGAAGAAGGCCAGTGGCACCGCAGTGTCCTGCCCGACGATGATTGGCTCGACCAGGCAGCGCAGCGTCATCGGCGCTTGTCCGGCAACGCCCACGCCCTGCTCGAGCGCGGCGCACAGGTCGAGCGCGAGCGCATGCAGGTCGACACCATAAGGTGTGCCGCCGTCGTACATCGAACGATGCACCAGCGCGAGCGCCCCGACGCGCGCCTGCACTGTTGCATATGCCTGCGCGACATCGGCGCTGGGCGACTCGCGCGCTTGCAGCGACAGCAGGCTCGAGACGATCTGCAGGTTGTTCTTGACCCGGTGATGGACTTCGCGCGTCAGCCGCTTTTGCTCGGCGAGCGCGGCGCTCAGCGCCGCATCGTGCGCGCTGATCTCGTCCGCCATGCGATCGAAGGCTGCGGCGAGCGCCCCGACTTCTTGGCTCACAAAATCCTGTCCACCGAGCCGAACGTCATGCGCACCGGCGGTGTAACGCTCGACGCTGCGCCGCATCGTCAGCAACGGCCGGACCAGTAGCCGGTCCGCGAGCAGCGAGCTGAGCACCAGCGTCGCCAGCCACATCACGAGCGGTGCCGCGACACCGGCCCACTGTGCCAGCGACAGGTCGTGCGCGAGCGCCGCGTCCAGCCGGTATCCGCGCAGCGCCATGTACGCCGCCGCCAGCCCGAGCGGCAGCAGCACCGCAGCGAGGACGGCTATGACCTTGACCGGCAATGCGAGCTGCCGGACGCGCAGCGAAAAGGCTGACTGGCCGGTCATCGTATCATTCAAGCCGGCGCAGCAGTTCGGCGAAGGCGTCGGGCAGCGGTTCGGCGGTAACCTCGTCGAACGCCCGCCGCAGACGATCGCCAAGGAATCGCGCCCGGTTCTCGTCGACCGGCTCAATAATTAAATCCGGCACATCGCCGACTATAGGTTCGGTCACAAAGCCATCTTTTTCGTTACGCCACACCAATCTGCCGATTATGGCTGTTCGGACATCCAAACATGGTTAATTGAACCTGCCACACAGCTTCGCCGCTTGTCGTTGCCTTCCGGCGTCCGTAGAGGGGATTCATGTCGTTAGCATCCGAAATCGCTCCACACCTTCCCTATCTTCGCCGCTATGCCCGGGCGCTGACCGGCAGTCAGCCGCACGGAGACAGCTACGTTCGCGCCGCGCTCGAAGCGATCGTAGCGGCTCCTTCGGACTTTCCGCGCGATGTCGACGCGCGGCTGGGCCTGTACCGGACGTTTCACGCGATCTGGTCAAGCTCGAATATCGACATCGCTCCCGATGGTGAAGCGCAGGATTATGAGCGCGTCGCGCAAACGCGGTTGGCAGCGATTACGCCGTTGTCGCGGCAGGCGCTGCTGTTGACCGCGATGGAGGGCTTCACCAACGAGGATACGGCGTATCTGATCGACGCCAAGCCCGCTGACGTGACGACGCTGGTCGCCGAAGCGCTCGCCGAGATCGACCGCCAGACAACGACCCGTGTGTTGATTATCGAAGATGAGCCGATCATCGCGATGGACATCGAGTCGATCGTCCGCGATCTCGGCCACGACGTCACCGGGATCGCGGTGACGCGCGACGAGGCGGTCGCGCTGGCACGTAAGATCAAGCCGGGCCTCGTACTCGCCGATATCCAGCTTGCCGACGACAGTTCGGGCATCGACGCGGTCAAGGACATCCTCGCCGAGTTCACCGTACCGGTGATCTTCATCACCGCATTTCCGGAGCGGCTGCTGACCGGCGAGCGCCCCGAGCCGACCTTTCTGATCACTAAGCCGTTCCAGCGTTCGACGGTCAAGGCCGCCATCGCACAGGCGTTATTCTTCAATTCGACGGCGGCAGTCGGCTAGCTCGGTCACGGAATCCGGGTCGCCAAGACTCGTTGCGTTGACGTCATCGTAGGAGTGTTGCGTGGAAGACCCGGTTAAGCTGACAAAAACCGAGGCGCGAGGTGGCACCAAGCTGGGCGTCATGCGCTACGTGCTGATAATTTCGGTGGTGTTAGTAGTTATTGCCTTTGCGTTGATCTTTCGCGCATATTCTCCGGCATGAATTCTGAGAATCGACGATGACATTGATCGCGGGTAAACCGCGCGGGGCGCCGCGCACCAAGGCGGCACCGGCCTCGACCCACTCGCCGCAGCTCCAGGATATCGGCGCGTACCTGCGCACCGCTTTCGCTGACGCGACCGATGCGGCATTACCGGCGGTGTTCGAGGAATTGCTCGCCAAGCTCGGTGAGGGCGAGAAGACGCTCTACACTCGGCCCGAGGCGCTTTCCGACGCTGACTTCAAGACCCAGTTGAGCCAAGTCATCCCGCATCTGCGCGCGTTCGGCCGCTCGCTATCCGGTAACCGCGACCTCGCCGACGATCTCGTTCAGGAGACTTTGCTCAAGGCGTGGGCGGCGCGCGAGCGCTTCCAGGCCGGCACCAATATGCGCGCGTGGACGTTCATCATCCTGCGCAACCTGTTCCTCAGCCAGATGCGCCGGGCTCGCTTCAAGGGCGAGTGGGACGATTTCACCGCCGATCGGCTGCTGGCGATGCCGGCGGGGCAGGATCGTCAGGTCGACCTCGCCGACCTGCAGCGCGGCCTGCTCCAGCTGCCGCAAGCCCAGCGCGAGGCGCTGATCCTCGTCGGCGCGGGCGGCTTCGCCTACGAGGAAGCCGCAGCGATCTGCGACTGCGCCGTCGGCACGATCAAAAGCCGGGTTGCCCGCGGCCGCGCGGCACTCGAGATCATCCTGCGCGACGGGCTGCTGCCGTCGCGGCGGCTCGACGCACCGACCGGCGGTGTCACCGCGCTGGCGCAGCTCATGGGGCAGGTGGATAGCCTGTCGCGGGGCTGACGCTAATCCTCCCCGATTTCGGGGACCGGCAGCCGACGTTAAATCCTCCGCCGTCTTCGGGGAGGGGGCCATGGTCTTGCCTAGTGGAGGGGCGGTCGAGCGGGTGGCGATGCCCCTCCACCGCGAGCGCGGTCCCCCTCTCCGAAGACGGCGGAGGATCGAACTGGTGACTGCTCTCTCGGCCGCCATCGACCTCGCGACCGTCCGCAGCCCCTACCTCCGCGGCTTGCTTCGAAGCCGCGTCGCCACCACCGACCTTCTGCTCGCCGACGGTCTCGCCGCCGCGACTGCAGCCGCCTTCGAGCTCGCCCGCGACGACGCCCGGCCGCTCACGCAACGCCTTCGCCAGGCCAAGGCCGATATCGCGCTGATCACCGCGCTCGCCGATCTCGCCGGCGAGTGGTCGCTCGAACGCGTCACCCGCACGCTTGCTGAATTCGCCGATCTTGCTGTCGACTCCGCCATCACCGCGGCGATGGCGGAGCGCGGTGCCGCCGCCGCCGGCTTCG
>JAYTHJ010000300.1:0-2879 GCA_043732725.1 Sphingomonadaceae bacterium
CCCAGCGCCGACGACGCTCAACACCCGAAAATACCGTAATCTGACCCATAGCCACGCCTCTAGCCACGGCGCAAACCACAGTGCTTGCACCGTTGCTAACCTCTCAGGTCAGACGCACGCCGAATAGATGACCGTCGCCGGTGGGATACGGAGATGCGCGGCCGCCTCCCGCTTCGCAGCGGGCGCTACCATTTTTTTGACAGCAGATCCTTCAGACCCGCGTTCTCGAGCATCGTGTCAGCGAGCAGCCGCTTGAGCCTACCGTTCTCCTCCTCGAGCGCACGCAGCCGCTTCGCGTCGAAGACCTCAAGGCCACCGAACTTCGCCTTCCACGCGTAGTAGGTAGCGCTCGACATCGCGTGCTTGCGGTACAGCTCCGTCATTACCGCTCCAGCCTCGACCTCCTTCAGGATGCCGATTATCTGCTGTTCCGAAACTACTTCCGCTTCAACTGTCCGTCCCAACAATGAGTCGGAATCTAGCTCCACATGGAGGAAAAAAACGGGGGCACGTCAGGTCGCAGCCTTTCGCGGTGACCTCCGTTAGTGGCATGGTCGGATAGGGCCGTCCTGCCAATTCGATGCGGCCGCGTGGCCGCGCGCCAGCTACCGGGAAACAATGTGGATTTGACAGCCAACCTGCGCGCGCTCGGATTGCCGGTCCCGGCTGTGCCGCAGCTTAACGATATCACGGCCGCCGTCGCGATCATCGTGGTTGCGATGGCAATCGGCTGGCTCGTGGCGCGCCCCGCGGCAATGCCGCTGACCCGCCTGCTCGACCACGCAACGGGGCGCTTTGGTGGAAACGTTCCCGGTGACCGTATCCGCCGACTGTTACGGAGCGGTATTGCTGCGCTGCTGATGGTTTTCGGCAGCGTCGCAGTGCCCGCTGGCGGCTATGCGGCCCTGCTGCTGGCCGCCGCCACCGCGACCACGCTGGCGGCCTTTGCCTACCATCTCGGCCGTGCCGGCGGACTACGCGGCGGGACAGCCACCGGTGCGGCAGCGGTGGTGCTGGTCGCGAGCGCGGCGGCGATGCTCGGTGGCCTGTATTCGCTGACCGCCAGCCTCGATGGTTTCGCGTTCAGCGTCGGCACTCATCGCCTGTCGCTGCTCGGCGTGGTCAACTTCGCGCTGGTGGCGGTCGTGCTGTTCGTCCTGGCGCGCTTCCTCAACCGCGTCATCAACCATTCGATCGGTCGGCTGACCGGCTTCGATACGGGTCAGCGGGTGTTGCTGCAGAAGCTGTCGGGCATCGTCGTGGTCGTCACCGCGGTCCTGTTCGGAATCGACCTGCTCGGCATCGACCTCACGGCGCTGACGGTCTTCTCCGGCGCGCTCGGCCTTGCCGTCGGATTCGGATTGCAGAAGACCTTCGGCAACCTGATCGCCGGGGTCATCCTGCTGATGGACCGCTCGATCAAGCCGGGTGACGTCATCGTCGTCGGCGACACATTCGGCAGCGTTAACAAGATCGGCGTGCGCGCCGTCTCGGTGGTTACCCGCGACGGCAAGGAGCACTTGATCCCGAACGAAAAGTTGATGACCGATCCAGTCGAAAACTGGTCATACACCAGCCCCAACATCCGCGTGCACATCCCGGTCGGCGTCGCCTACAACTGCGACCTTGCACTCGCGCAGCGCCTGATGATCGAGGCAACGGTCGCCTCCGAGCGGGTGCTCGCTTCGCCGAAACCGATGGTTTGGCTGATGGCCTTCGGCGAGAGTTCCGTCGACCACGAAATCCTGGCGTGGATCAGCGATCCCGAGGCTGGCGTGGGCAACGTGCGTTCCGAAATCCTCAATCGCCTATGGATCTCGTTTCGCGAGAACGGCATCGAGATTCCGTTCGCACAACGCGATATTAACATTCGGAGTCTGCCCTCTCAGCCGTAGATTGCCGTGAGCACTGCGCTGGTGACGACCCCGACCAGAAAGACCAGCGGTGCGCCCAT
This sequence comes from Sphingomonadaceae bacterium, assembly GCA_043732725.1. Classification (GTDB taxonomy): domain Bacteria; phylum Pseudomonadota; class Alphaproteobacteria; order Sphingomonadales; family Sphingomonadaceae; genus Polymorphobacter_B. Next base: position 1,955 of record JAYTHJ010000300.1, read on the forward strand.
CCGCGCCTAATCGGTGAAGCGGTAGCCGCCCGGTTCCATCACCAGCAGGTTGTTCTGTTGCCCGATCGGCGTCAGGAAATCGGCCTACTCTCCGATCATCACGGCCAGCAACGCCGCGTCAAGACTGACCCCGAGCAGGCCGGCGGCGTCGATCGCCAGCGGACGCATTATGATCGAGGTGGCGATATTGTTGAGGAAAATCGACAGCAGGATCGTGACCGCGCAGATCGCCATCAACACTACCCGCAGCGGCATGCCCGCGAGCAGTTCGGCGAGCAGCCTCGCCGCCGTTGCCGCCGCGCCGCTGGTCTTGAAGCTCTGGCCGACCGGAATCATTGCGGCAAGCAGGATGATGACGCTCCAGTCGATCGAGCGATAAATCTCGAAGGCGGCGATCAGGCGCGTCGCCGCCAGCGCCGTCGCGGCAGCCAGGAACGCCAGCGCCGGGGAGACGTGACCCAAAACGATCGCGACGATCGCCCACAGGAATACGAGCAGAATCACCAGCGCCCAGCGCCGGTCGACCGGCACCGTATCGAGCCGGTCGATCTCCAACAGCCGCGCGCTGGTCGCGAAGCGGGCGATGGCATCCGGCGCCCCGCGCACGAACAGTTGGTCGCCGGCCTCGATGCGGAGCGCGTCGAGGGATAGGCGTTGGCGCGCAGCGCGGGGCCCGGCGGCCACCACCGTCAGCGCATGGTTGCGGCGAATTCGCACTGCCTCGTGACTAGAGCGGTTTCCGATCAATCTGCATTGTATCCTGAGTTTATGAAGTAGTTGGCGCATTCCTGTGGCGAGTAGAGATCGAGGATTCGACCGATCGCATCCCAGAGTCCGTGAATGGTTCGCTCGGCAGCTTTGCGCAGGTGGGCTTTGAGCTTCGAGAACGCCTGCTCGATCGGGTTGAAGTCGGGGCTGTAGGGCG
>JAYTHJ010000301.1:0-2877 GCA_043732725.1 Sphingomonadaceae bacterium
ACCTTGACGCCGCGGTTCGCGAGCAGGTTCTGGACGCGGCCGATCGCCAGCTCGTTGCCGGGAATCTGCTTCGACGAATAGACGACGAGGTCGCCCTTATCGAGCCGCAAGTGCGCGTGGGTGCCCTCGGCGATACGGCTGAGCGCGGCGGCCGGTTCGCCCTGTGCGCCTGTGCAGGCGATCAGCAGCTTCGACGGCGCGATGTTCGCCGCCTGCTCGAACGACAGCAGCGGCGGCAAGTCCTTCAGATAGCCGGTGCTGCGCGCGACCGCGAGAATGCGCTCCATCGAGCGCCCGACGAGACACAACTGGCGTCCGGTGTCGATCGCGACCTGGCCCAGTGTCGCCAGCCGCGCCGCGTTCGAGGCGAAGGTGGTGACCAGCACGCGGCCGCTCGTGTGCGCGGCGACGACCTCGCCGAGCCCGATGCGGACACTTTCCTCCGAGCCGCTCGCTTCCTCGTTGAAGACGTTGGTCGAATCGCCGATCATCGCCAGCACCCCGGCATCGCCGATCGCGCTCAGCTCGGCGGCGGACGCCGGCGTCCCCAGTTGCGGCTGATCGTCGAGCTTCCAGTCGCCGGTGTGAAAAACGCGCCCGTACGGCGTGTCGATGACCAGCGCGTTGCCCTCGGGGATCGAGTGCGCGACGGCCTTGAAGCCGATCTTGAAGTCGCCAAGCTGGAGGCTGCCGCCCATCGGGATGATGTTGAGCTTGACCTCCTTGGTCAGCCCTTCCTCCTCAAGCTTGCGGAAGATCAACCCGGCGGTGAACGGCGTCGCGTACAGTGGTACGCCGAGATCGGCGGCGAGATAGGGGATCGCGCCGATGTGATCCTCATGACCGTGCGTCAGCACGATACCGAGCAGGTCGCGACGGCGCTCCTCGATAAAGCTGAGGTCGGGCAGGATGAGGTCGACGCCCGGATAGCTCGGATCGGCAAAGGTCATGCCAAGGTCGACCATCAGCCACTTGCCGTTACAGCCGTAGAGATTGACGTTCATGCCGATCTCGCCCGAACCGCCGAGCGGCAGGAAGATAAGCTCATTCCCCGGCGTCAATCCCTTGGAGACGCCGCGGTTGTTTCGATTGGAAGCCATTATTGTCTATGTGCCTGTAAGTGGTGCCGTCGTATTGAGGGCGTGGATGCGGACGAGGCCGCGAATGGTGAGGTCGCCATCGACCATATCGATGGCGTCAGTGTGGCGGTTGAACAAAGTGGCAAGCCCGCCGGTGCCGATGGCCGTGACCGGCCGCCCAATCTCATATGTAAGACGCGCGACCAATCCTTCAATCAGCCCGACATAACCGAAGAACACCCCCGACTGCATCGCATGCACCGTCGTCTTGCCGATCGAGCTGCCGTTATGTGGCGGCGGCTCGACCGCGATGCGCGGCAGCTTGGCGGCAGCGGTGTACAACGCGTCCATCGACAGGTTGATGCCGGGCGCGATCGCACCGCCCTGATACGCGCCGCGCTGGGTCAACGGGTCTTCGGTGATGACGTCGAAGGTGGTCGCCGTGCCGAAGTCGACGATGATGATGTTGCCGCGGGTCGAAGCATGTGCGGCGACGGCGTTGACGATGCGGTCGGCCCCGACTTCAGCGGGGTTGGGGACGTTGATGTCGATGCCGTATTCGATGCCCTCGGCCCCGACGACCAGCGCTTCGGTGTTGAAATATTTGCGGCACAGGCGCTGCAGGTTAAACAGTGCGGGCGGCACCACCGTCGCGATGATCGCCGCATCGATATGAGCGCGCTCGACATTTTCGAGCTGCATCAGCTGATTGAGCCACACCGCATATTCGTCGGCGGTACGCTGGCGATCGGTCGAGATGCGCCAGCGCCACTTGATGACGCCCTCGTCGACGAGCGCGAAGACGACGTTGGTGTTGCCGACATCGATGGCGAGGAGCATGACTCAGGCGCCCACTGCGGCGAACACTTCGCCCGAGTGAATAGACCGAAGCGTCTGGTCGTTGAGGCGCAACAGCAGCGCACCGTCAGCCGCGAGGTCTTCGAATCGCCCGGTCAAGGTTTCATGCCCCAGCCGGGCTTCAAGCCGGTGGCCCAGGCCGCTGGCGCGCGCCAGCCACGCCGTGCGGATGCCAGCGAAACCATTGTTGCGCCACTGCGCCCGCGTCGTCGCGAGGCTCTCGGCAACTGCGGCACACAGCTCGGCAGCGCCTGGTGGTGTAATCCCGGCGGCAGCGAGCGAGTTCGCCGGGCGCTCGACGGCGGTGGGATGATCGACGAGATTGACCCCGAAGCCGATGATCGTCGCGCCGGCCTGGGCTTCAAGCAGGATGCCCGCGCATTTGACGCCGTCGAGCAGCAGGTCGTTCGGCCACTTCAGGCTGAGCCGCTCGCGTGCAACCCAGCGTAGCAGCGCGCGGTCGAGCGCTAGCGCGGCGACGAACGACAATTGCTGCGGCGGTCCTTCGCCCGGCTGCGAGCGGACCACCACGCTGGCGAACAGATTGCCCGGCTGCGACACCCACACCCGCCCACGACGGCCGCGGCCGCCGGTCTGGACGTCGGCACGGACCCAGCTGGCATCGGGCGACGTCGCGGCGCGCTCGGCGAGCCAGTCGTTGGTCGAGCTAACTTGGGCCAGTTTGGTGATGTTCAGATGATCGATAACGGTCAAAACAGCGCCGTTGCGGCCACTCTAGCGGCGCTGGTTAGCGGCGTGATCGCCAGCATACCGAGCGGCGAGCAGAACAGTGCCGCCGCGCCGATCATCGCGGTGTTGACGCGGCTGTCGGCAGGCGCGAACGCCGCGGCGGGCTCGTCGAAGTACATCGCCTTGATAACGCGCAGGTAGTAATAGGCCCCGATGACGCTGGCGAGGACGCCGATCGTTGCCAGCACAT
>JAYTHJ010000302.1:0-25394 GCA_043732725.1 Sphingomonadaceae bacterium
GGGTCACCGACACCAGCGACTGGCAGTTGGACGGTCTTGCCGAGCGATGAGGCATATTGCGGGGCAACACCAACCGAGTGCTGCCCCTTCTTCGGCAACCCCGTGTCGTCGATGACCAGATACCCAGCCTCGTTCCCGACCAGGCGGTCGGCCTCCTTCAGAAGAACCGCCTCGAGTGGCGCACTGTCCCACACCCCGGCGGCAACGAAATGATGAAGTTGGTCGTAGCCGACGTCGCCAGCGCGCGCGGCCATCGGCTGGACGCTCTTGCGGTCACTAGGCCCGATCAGGCCTGCGATATCGGCCGGACACACCCGCATCCGGGCCTTATTGCGCAACGCCGCCAGAAACGGCCTCAGCCAGACCTCCAGATCGCTGCGCCAATCCTCTGCCATCGCCAGCCTCCATAAAAGCTGGCTCCTCAGGGAGCAGGGAAATCCCCTTTTGGGAATCCTAAAGATCACCTTCTGCCAAAGTAGTGCTAGTCGCTCAAGCCGCTTGACCCAATCGAACAGAAGCGACGGCCTTCACCGAATGCATACGGTCTGGGATGGCCAAGGCGCGAGTAGATATGCTTGCTGTGCCCGACCAGCGGCCCTGTGACGTCAAAGAATGCCTCGCGGACTTCCTTGCATGTTGCGCGAACGGATAGACGAATGTCGACGTTATGAAGATCGGCAGTGTGACCGCACCTATCCCCACTTCGGGATCATAGGCGAAGGCGATAACGAGCATCTCCGGTCGCGACCCGGCGCGATCAGCGCCCGTGCGCTGCCAGATAGTCCTTGCCCGCGTTGCAGTACCAGTCGGTGAACCGCATTGCGAGCATTTCCGCGTCGGGCGAATAGGGCCCCGGCGTGAACCCCGGGCTGTTCACGCCCAACTGGTTATTTTCGGCCAATTTCTTGTCCTGCAAATTGGTGCGGGTCCAAAGTTCTGCCAGCCGATCGACGTCATAGTCGATCCCTTCGACCGCGTCCTGGTGAACCAGCCATTTGCCCGTCACATGGGTTTCGGTGGGGCTGATCGGCATCGCGCTGAACATGAAGGTATAATCGGCGGTAGCGTGGATGAAGCAATGCGGATCGATTGCCATCCGCATCGATCCGATGGCCCCGTTGTTGAGCTCGCACATCAGCTTTTTGACCGCGTGCTGGCCGTCCATGGTGATCGAGACATTTCCTTCGCAAAGCGCAAAGCGGGCAAGTTGCCACCAGTCGCCCTCGACGGCAGCGGTTGTCAGGCCGATGGCTTGCATATCGTTGAGAAACTGCTGCGCCACGTGGTCGCCTTCGATATCGAAATGCTTCGACATGCCAACCGGAAACGTGCGCGCAAGCTCGGGGTGGCTGGTGGAGCAATGATAGCATTCGCGAGCGTTCTCCATGACAAGCTTCCAATTGGCTTGCTCGACCAGAACGCTCTCAAATGCGAGCTTCGCATCCGCCCAACGATGCGGTGCTGCATAGATCATCAGCTTTTTACGGAAATCGTCGAACGAGGCCGGCGCATCGGCAAAACAGATGAACATCGCGCCTTCGACAATTTCGAGCGCGATCGGTTTTAGCCCGTGGTCGGACTTGTCGAAATCCTCGGCCATGCGAGTTGCCGCAAACAGCGAGCCATCGAGATCGTATGTCCAGCGATGATAGGGACAGACCAGTTTCGGCGCGGACCCGCTGCCTGGCTGACACAGGATCGAACCACGATGGCGGCAGCTGTTGTGGAAGGCGCGAATGGTGTTGCTGCGATCGCGAATGATTAAGACCGGCCATTTTCCGACCATCAGCGACAAGTAACTGCCCGCATTTGGCAGCTCGCAGGTGAACCCGGCCGTCAGCCAGCTGGTGCCGAATATCGCCTCCAAGTCGAAGTCGAAGACCTGCGGATCATTGTACAGGTCGCCGGGCAGGCAGTGACCCGGGCGCCGGGCGTCCAGCAGACTTTCCATCGCGCCCAGATCCATCCGATTGTTCCCCAAAAGCGAATATCAGTGAAGATTGAACCATGACCCCAAGTCCGGCCAATCGGATTTTCGCATATGCCTATGTCAAACCCCGGCGCTTCGCTTCAACGCTGACCGCAACGACCCAGGCTGCCGCGGGGTTTCGCTCGAAACATTTGTCGCCGCTCAAGAGCGGCTACATCTCGAACTCGTTGGCGAACCGCGCGATCAACTGTGGTTATCCTATCTGTGCCCGTGCGAAATTGCCATGGATGTGGCGGGCGAACTAGCGTTCGACACGGCGGTTGCCTCGGCGCAATATGTACTGGAAGCGAGCGGTGTCTTTCTCGGCAATTTCGATATAACTGCCAAAAAACGCTTATGGACACCTCGTGAAGCCGTACGACATGCCCGTCGAAGAGGGCTATAGCTACTATCTTAAATTTCAAGCCGACGATCTGTCGGACGCTGCCATTTCGATGCTCCGCAGCTGGTTGATCGACCGCTTCGGCTCTTTTTTTACGTAGCAGCTTGGCCAAATAGCTTATCCTGCCGGCAGGTCGGCGATGATCGGGGAATGGCGAGTTTCGCCTAGAAACGCGCACAGCGCCGCGCCCGAAAGCCCGATCGTCGCTGTGTTACGAAGCGGATGAACGTTGACGAAGGCGCTTCGGGCAAGCCGGCTGTCGAGGACGACCGTCACACTTCCCGCCCTATCGTTCATGGCCGCCAGCGGCGTCACCGAGCCCGGAACTATCAGCAGCAGCCGCAGCATGTCCTCGGCCTTGCCGAAGCTGAGCTTCTTCGCGCCGATCACGGCGGGTAGTTGCTTCAGATCGATTCGGGCATCGTGAGGCGCACTGACGAGCCAGAAACGCCCTCCGGCATCCTTCAGAAAAAGGTTCTTCGTGTGGATACCGGCAATCTGTGCGTGGAGTTCGGCGCTCGCCTCCACGGTGAATACCGCGGCATGCTCGTGAAGGTCCCAGACGATCTCCATCCGGTCGAGGATTTCGAGTAAGCGCGCCTCGCTGTCAGGGTTCACGCTCATTTGAAAATCACCGTCCGGTTGCCGCTGAGCATGACGCGATGTTCGAGATGAAGTTTGACGGCGCGGGCGAGCACCCGGCTTTCGGTATCCTGACCCTGCGCGATGAGGTCTTCAACCGCATCGGCATGATCGACGATCGACACGTCCTGCGTGATGATCGGGCCTTCGTCGAGTTCGGGCGTGACGTAGTGCGCGGTCGCCCCTACCATCTTAACGCCCCGATCATAGGCGCGGTGGTAGGGCTTTGCGCCTTTGAAGCCCGGTAGAAAACTGTGATGGATGTTGATCACCTGCCCGTCGAGCTTGCGACACAGCGGGTCGCTCAGCACCTGCATGTAACGCGCGAGAATGATCAGATCGACACGTTCCTCCTCGACCATGGCAAGCAGGCGCGCTTCTTGGTCGAGCTTGTTTTCGGGTGTCACCGGGAGGTGGAAAAACGGAATGCCTTCATGCTCGACCCGGCGCTGCCAGGTCACATGATTGGAAACGACGCTCACCACATCCATCAGAAGGCGATTGGTCGATGTTCGATAGAGCAGATCGTTCAGGCAATGACCGCCCTGGCTGACCATGATCATGGCCCGCGCCTTCCGGCTGCTGTTGTGAATGCGCCAGTCGAGCCGGAAGGCGGTCGCCACCGGCATGAACGCCTCCGCAAAGCTTGGCTCGGTCAAACCCGGCGGGGCAGCAAACGCCATGCGCATGAAAAAGCGGCCGGTGCTCCTTTCGTTGAACTGCGCGCTTTCGACGACGTTGCAATCCTGGCTCGCTATCGAATTCGCCACCGCTGCAATGATCCCCTTGCGATCATCAGACGCGATCAAAAGAACGAATTCATTTACTGTCGACATCATCCTTTTACCCCTCATCGGTTGGTCGCCACGCCGAAATATCGGCCTCGCTATGCTTCGAAACCGGCCTGTGTCGTGTTAGCTTTTATGATCGTCCGATAAACTATTCCGGCAGACTGGAATGAATCGCGGCGACACCATGCTGCGCCAGATCGCAGGTGTTCGACAGAATCGGACACAGACGCGTAGTCAAGCGCAGTTTTATATTTTTCAGAGCAATTGAGAATAGCAAAATTATATTTGCCAATGTCATAAAATCGTTCAGTTGATATGATCGAGCCCGCCGACAAGGATTTGAGCTGTGCCGGGTGGGCTCGAAACGAAAAGCCAAAAAATTGGCCGGAAAACAGGGGCGATGTTCATGAAAGCCAAATGGCAGCTATCAGCCGCGGCGCTGGCGCTAACGGCATTCGGGGCCGGCGGGTCAACAGCCTTCGCGCAAACTGCTCCCGTTGCAGAAGCTGACCGCGGGATCTCCGATATCGTGGTGACTGCAACGCGGCGCGACGAAAAACTTAACGGCATTCCGCTCGCGATTCAGGCGCTGAGCGGCGATTCGCTGCAGAAGCACAACATCACCAATTTTGAAAAGTTGATCGAATTCCTCCCCAATGTACGCAGCGCGTCCCATGGTCCGGGGTCGTCGTCGATCTTCATTCGTGGTCTGTCGACCGACTCCCCTGGTCTGCAGATTCAAGGCACCGCTGGCACCGCGCCCAGTGTGGCGCTTTACGTTAACGATGCGCCGGCTTCGCTGGTCGGGCGCAACCTTGATCTTTACGCCGCCGACCTGCAGCGCGTCGAAGTTCTCGCCGGGCCGCAGGGCACGCTGTTTGGCGCCAGCGCGATGGGCGGCGCGGTGCGCTACATCACCAACAAGCCCGACCTGGAAGAAATCCACGCCGCGTTCAACGGCACCTATGCCTTCACCAAGGGCGGCAAGGCGAGCGAATCTGGCAACGGCTTCATCAATATCCCGATCATCAAGGACCGCCTCGCGGTGCGTTTCGTTCTCTACGGCGATCAACAGGGCGGTTACATCGACAATATTCCCGGCACGTTCCAGGTTCCGTTCGACGGCCACGTCGGACAGCCCGGTAAGCTGCCTACCGGAAACCCCTTGCTGGTGATGCGCGCGATCCAATCATGCCAACTGACAGCGACCACGACGATCCCGAACTGCAACGGCAGCCAGTATCAAGCCCCGGTCCGTCAGACGATCAACAACGATGCGTTCGTCAAAAACAATTATAACGATGCAACCTACAAGGGCGGCAGGCTTGCCGTGGCCTTCAAGATCAGCGACGACTGGTCGATCGACGCGATGCACGTTCGCCAGGAATTGCACACCGACGGCGTGTTTGATTATGATCCCGCAGTCGGCGATCTCAAGGTTCAGCAGTTCGGCCCGAATACGCTCGACGATAAATTCAACCTGACGACCTTGACGCTGCATGGTCGGCTCGGGTTCCTCGATTTGGTCTACACCGGATCGTTCTTGAACCATGAGGCCGTACAGAAGGCGGACTACACCCGGTATTCGAATATCGGTCTGTTCGTGCCTTATTACGAATGCGATCGCGGCGTCTATTATAACGCGGCCTACAACGGCAATATCGGCAACACCTGCTACACGCCGAACAAGAGCTACACGGTTCGTAACAAGACCAGGCGCGTTACCCAGGAATTCCGTGTTACCACTCCCGCGGCCGAACGTATTCGCGGCACGCTCGGCGTCTTTTACGACGTCAACAAACTTTACGACAACACCGACTGGTCGTACCTCGAAACTGCGGCCGGATTTATCTATCCGCGCGCTCCCAACCCTGCAGTCAACGCCTATGACCCTAGCGTGCGCCCGGTGCAGGTCGGCTTTTTCAACGATGTCCAGCGTCGCGACCGGCAGTTCGCGGTCTATGGCGAAGCCTCGTTTGACATCATTCCGAGCCATCTGACCGCAACCGGAGGTCTGCGTTATTACAACGAAAATGCTTCGCAAAATGGGTCATCGTCAACCAGTTTTGGCACCGGCGCGCGCGGGATTTATAACCCCATTACCGGTACCTACAGTGCGTCGCTGACCCCGCCCCAATATTACGGGATCAGTGCCAATCTGAATAAGTTGCTGGCGAACGTTTCTCCTGCAACTTATTCAGGCGTACTGGTCAAGGGGAACCTGTCCTACAAGTTCGATGGCGGCTCGCTGGTTTATGCGACCTACTCGGATGGCTTCCGCCCCGGCGGCTTCAATCGCAAGCCGTGCAACATCAACACCACGAGCTGCACGCCAGCAATCTTTTCCAATCTCGCAGTCTATGTGCCCGACAAGGTAAAAAATTACGAAGTTGGTACCAAGCTGGCGCTATTCAACCATACGATGCAGGTCAATCTGGCAGCCTATCAGATCGATTGGTCGAACATCCAGATGACGGTGTTCGATCAGAATATTTCGAACCAGACCTTCACTACCAACCTGACCGATGCGCGCATTCGCGGTGTGGAAGGTGATGTCGTCTGGCGGGCAACCCAGGAACTGACCTTCAACGGGGCGTTTTCGTACAACGATTCCAAGCTCACAAAATATCGCAAGAATACGTTAGTCCTGTTGCCGCTGGGAAGCCCGTTGGCGCTCAGTCCCAAGTTCCAGTTCAATCTTCAGGCGCGCTACGAAAAGGAAATGGCATCGGGGTATCGCCCATTCGTTTCGGCGGCATTCCATCATGTCGGTTCGAGTATTTCGTCGGACATCGGCAACGTCGATATCCGTTATCAGGGCTCGAACCCGACGCTGGGTTATGCCGCCAGCATCCCGGTTACGTATAACGGGGTCGTGGTTAAGCCGGGTGACGTCGTCGCACCGCTCAAGGCGTCGCAGCCGCAGGCAGCATATAGCACGATCAGCGTTTCAGCAGGGGTCAGCAAGGACAATTGGTCGCTCGAACTCTATGGAGAAAACCTCTCCGACGCGCGGCCGCAGCTGTATGTCAGCGGCAACGACGGCACCAATCGCGTCACCACCTCGCGCCCCTTGACCGTCGGCGTGCGTGTCGGCTTCAAGATCTAATCGGCAAATGTGAAGCCCGCCCCTGGGCCGGGGCGGATTTTCACACGAGGAAGCAACGATGGCCCTGGCAGCAGCGCGGATCGATAGCGAAGATTTGATCGGTCGCGCCAAAGCGTTGCTGCAAGGTGCAGATTTTGCCGCTGCCGCCACGATTTGCGCGCTACTGCTCGACACCGAGCCCCAAAACGCGGAAGCGCTTTACGTCGCCGCAGTGGCCGAGCGGTATTTGAAGCGCTTCGCGCCAGCGCTGGCGTTCGTTGCACGCCTGCTCGAAGTCGATCCGGCCTATGGTCGCGCCTATCAGGAACGCGGGCACTGCTTTCGTGCGCTTGGCGAAGCCGAACGCGCGCTCACCGCCTATCAGCAGGCGACCAACTTCAACAACGCGTTGACGGCAAGCTGGAAGATGATCGCCGAACTGAGCCACGCTGCGGGACAATCCGAAGTCGCCCGGGTCGCGACCGCGCAGGTCAAACGGCTGACGGCGCTGCCGCCGGTGCTGGTCAGCATCGCAAGTTTCATCCAGGAAGGACGCCTGCTCAAGGCCGAGCAGCTTTGCCGGGCCTATCTTCAGAAAAGCGGCCATGACGTCGAGGCGATGCGCCTGCTCGCCGAAATAGGTGCCAAATTCAACGTGTTGGACGAGGCCGAATTCCTGCTCGATTCATGCCTCGCGATCGAGCCCGACTTTCTAATCGCCCATTTCGACTATGTGAATATCCTGCACAAGCGGCAGAAGTTTGCAGCGGCGCTGGAGCAAGCGGCCAATCTTCGGGCCAAGGATCCTGGCAATCTTCAGGTCGAGATGCTGTTTGCCAACGAAAATCTTTCGGTCGGCAATTTTGACCAGGCGCTGGCGATCTATCGCACGCTCCTTACGCAAATGCCGATGAACGCCGGGCTTCACCTGACATTGGGGCACGCGCTTAAAACGATTGGCAATCAGGATGATGCGATTACCGCCTACCGCCGCGCGCATGCGATCCGGCCGGAATTTGGCGACGCTTATTGGAGCCTCGCGAATCTCAAGACCTATCGCTTTCTCGATTCCGAAATCGACCAGATGTGCAAGTCCGAAGCCGCGGCGTCGACGTCACTGCCCGATCGCTATCATCTGTGTTTCGCGATGGGAAAGGCGTTTGAGGACGCGAAGGATTTTGCGGGGGCGTTCGAATATTATGAGCGTGGTAACAGGCTCAAGCGCGACGAGGTCAAATATGATCGGCAGCGGATCTCCGCAGAAATTGATCTGCAGATCGCGCAGTGCGTGCCCGAACTATTCGCCAGAAATCGCGGCAGCGGCACTGTCGCCGCCGATCCGATATTCGTGGTCGGGCTGCCGCGCGCCGGCTCAACGCTGATCGAGCAAATCCTCGCTTCGCACTCGATGGTCGAGGGGACGATGGAGCTGCCTAATATCCTTGCGCTGGCGCACAAGCTCGACGGGCGGCGGCGCGTCGACGAAGAAGCCCGCTACCCGGCTAATCTGGGTGAGCTTACCGCCGATGAGCTGACCCAGCTCGGCGAGGCGTTCATCCGCGACACGATGATCCACCGCAAAGCGGGCACGCCGTTCTTTATCGATAAGATGCCGAACAACTTCCGCCACATCGGCCTCATCCATCTGATCTTGCCCAATGCCAAGATCGTCGATGCGCGGCGGGGCGCCATGGGATGCTGTTTCAGCGGCTTCAAGCAGCTATTCGCGGAGGGCCAGGAATTCACCTACGGATTGGAAGAGATCGGCCACTATTACCGCGACTATGTCCGCTTGATGGACCATTGGGATGCGGTGCTTCCCGACAAAATCGTGCGGGTCCGTTACGAGGATGTCGTCGCCGATCTCGAGCCGCAGGTTCGCCGAATTCTTGACTACCTCGGTTTGCCGTTCGAGGACGCCTGCCTCAATTTCCACCAGACCGAGAGGGCTGTGCGCACCGCAAGCTCCGAACAAGTGCGACAGCCGATCTTCAAAAGTGGCGTCGATCAATGGGAGCATTTTTCTCCCTATCTCGATCTGCTGCGCGCGACACTTGGGCCGAAATTGGCTGAAGCCTAAAGAAGGGAGCGATAATGGCAAGTACGATATCGGCCAGTACCGACGATACCTCGAGTCTGAGCCTGCGCTGGTACGTGCTGATAATCATGATGCTCGTCTATACGGTCAACATCTCCGATCGCTACGTCATGTCGACTGTCCTTGAACCTATCCGGCTCGAACTCGGGCTGACCGATGGCGGTATCAATACACTGACGGGTGTCTCGCTGGGCCTTTTCTATGTCGTCATGGGCATCCCGCTTTCGTGGATAGCCGACCGGCATAACCGGAAGAACCTGTTGGCTGCGTCGATCACCGCCTGGTCGGCGATGACGGCGCTCTGCGGTCTGTCGCAGGGTTACTGGCAGCTTTTAGTGGGGCGAATCGGTGTGGGCGTGGGCGAGGCAGGCGGCACGCCCGCGTGCAATTCGATCGTGGGCGATTACTTCCCGGCCAGTCGTCGCCCGATGGCAATGACAATATTCGCGCTTGGCGCGCCGATCGGGGCCTGGCTGGGGGCCGATCTGGCGGGCTGGGTCGCGGGCATTTACGGCTGGCGTGCAGCATTTCTGGTGTTAGGTATTCCCGGCCTCATACTGGCGTCGGTGGTCTATTTCACAGTCAAGGAGCCCGAGCGCGGCTGCCTCGACGCGGTTTCGGAAGCTTCGCCGCCAACGCTGCTCGAAAGCCTAAAATTCTTGCGGACCCAGAAGGCGGCCTTCCATGTGATCATGGGCAGCGGGGTTTCCGCTCTTTGGGGCTGGGGATTGATGTGGTTCACCCCGACGTTTCTTCAACGCACCTACCATCTCAATGTCGGTGCCGCAGGCGCGGTGGTGGGGCCGATCCATCTGGTGATGGGGATCGGCGCGTCGCTACTGACAGCATGGCTTCTTGCCAAGCCGTGGTTCGTCGATCCGCGCCGGATCGTCTATCTGCTGGGGTCGGTCACCGCCGTCGCCACGGTCCCGTCGATTGTCGCTTACTGGACGCAATCGCTGCCTCTGGCGACGCTGATGTTGTGGACGTTCATTCCGGCGATCTATTTTTATATCGGACCCGCCTTTGCATTGGGTCAGAACCTCGCACCGCCGCGGATGCGTGCGATGTTCACGGCCATCGCGTTGCTGGTCGCCAATGTGTTCAACCTGATCGTCGCTCCCCAAGCAGTGGGCTGGATGAGCGATTATTTTGCTGGACCCGGCGGTGCCGATGCTGCATCGCTCAGGTTGGCATTACTAGTTTTGGCACCCACCGGGTTCTGGGCGGCATATCATTATTTCGCCGCTGCCAAGTACATTATCGCAGATCAAGAGCGCGCAGTGGGTTATGTCTGAGGGTCCGCTGAAATCCTATATTGCGGGGCGTTGGGTCCTGCCGGCGACTTCGACCGAGACCTTCGAGGTAATCAATCCCGCTACCGAAGAGGTGGCCGCGCGGATCGCCCTGTGCGGCCCCGATGATGTCGAACTGGCCGTCGCGGCGGCACGGACAGCGTTCGGATCCTATGGCGTCCTGTCGCTCGACGAGCGGATTGCTTTGGTCGAAAAGCTGATTGCCATATTCGAGCGGCGCTATGACGAAATGGTTACGGCCATTTCAACCGAGATGGGCGCGCCTTTCGATCTGTCCCACAATGCCCAGGCCGAATGCGGCCCCGGACATCTCAAGGAAGCGATCCGAGCCGCGCGCGCGATGGCTTGGGAACGAACGATCGCTGGCGGGGCCAATCTGGTGCACGAGCCTATAGGCGTCTGCGTGCTGATCACTCCTTGGAACTGGCCGATCAACCAGCTCGCCGCCAAAATCGGTCCGGCGCTGATTACCGGCTGTACGATGGTGTTGAAGCCCAGCGAAGTCGCTGGGCTTTCTGCCCAGCTTTTTGCGGAATTTATCGATGAAGCCGGTTTTCCGCCGGGCGTATTTAACATGGTGCACGGCACTGGCGCGGGCATCGGGAACGCGCTGACAAGCCACCCGCAGGTCGACATGATTTCGTTCACGGGATCGACGCGTGCGGGCATTCAGGTGGCGAAGTCGGCGGCTGACACGGTCAAGCGCGTGTCGCAGGAACTCGGCGGCAAATCGGCGAATGTCGTTTTTGCCGACAGCGATCTCGAAGCCGCTGTGACGCGCGGCGTGAAGCATTGTTTCGAAAATGCCGGCCAGTCGTGCAACGCACCGACCCGCATGCTGGTCGAGGCTTCGGTGTACGACAAGGCCGTCGAGATCGCGGCGCGCGTTGCACAGGAAACCCGGCTTGGCGACCCGATGACGAAAGGTCCCCATCTCGGACCGGTTGTCAGTGCCTTGCAATATGGCAAAATCCAGAGACTGATCCAGATCGGGATCGACGAAGGTGCGGTTGTGGTCGCTGGCGGTGTCGGGCGCGCCGATGGTTTTGACCGCGGCTATTTCGTCAAGCCAACCATCTTTGCAAAGGTCCACAACGGCATGACGATCGCGCAAGAGGAAGTCTTTGGCCCGGTGCTGGTCATGATTTCGTTCAAGGACGAGGCGCACGCGGTCGCAATTGCCAATGACTCCCCTTACGGCCTTGCGGGCTATGTCCAGAGCGGCAATCTCGACCGCGCCCGGCGCGTCGCGCGCGCCATCCGCGCGGGCAGCGTGCACATCAACGGCGCAGGCCAAGGCTATGAATCACCGTTCGGCGGCTATAAGCAGTCGGGCAACGGTCGCGAATGGGGCGAGTATGGGCTACATGACTTCCTTGAAGTCAAGGTGGTCAACGGCTTCTATTCGGCATGAAACTCACGGATATTGAAACCTTTGTCGTCGGCAATCCCCCGCCGCATTTTGGCGGACGCTATTTCGTTTTCGTCAAACTGACGACGGCATGCGGGATTTCGGGCATCGGTGAAGCGTATTGCGTGCCCTTCGAACCGCACCTTGTCGCCAGGATGATCGAGGACGTGTTCGCGCGCTATGCGGCAGGGAACGATCCGCACGATATCGAGACGCTTTGGCGGCGCGTCTATTCGAGCGGGTTCACCCAGCACCCGGACCTGACGCTGATGGGCGTGCTGAGCGCGCTCGAGATGGCGTGCTGGGATATCGTCGGCAAGGCCGCGAACCAGCCTATCTACAAATTACTCGGCGGGCAGGTGCATGAGCGGCTCCGCGCTTACACTTATATCTATCCGCGCCTGGGCGACGCGACCGACGTCTACCGTGACCCGGATCTTGCCGCGACGCGCGCTGCCGAATATCTGGCGCAAGGCTTTACCGCGCTCAAATTCGATCCGGCTGGACCTTACTCGGTGTTCGACGGGAGGCAATTATCGCTCGATGCGCTCGATCTATGCGAGCGTTTTGCTAAGCGGCTGCGCGAAGCGGTGGGAAGCCGGGCCGATCTGCTGTTTGGCACACATGGCCAGATGACCGCGGCGGGCGCGATCCGACTGGCGAAGCGCCTCGAACCCGCCGACCCACTGTGGCTCGAAGAACCCGTCCCGCCCGATGCGCCCGAAGAAATGGCCAAGGTCGCATGCGCGACGAGCATTCCGATCGCAACGGGCGAGCGGCTGACTACCAAATATGACTTTGCACGACTGCTCGATTGTGGCGCGGCGGCGATCCTCCAGATGAATCTCGGGCGCGTCGGTGGCTTGCTGGAAGCGAAAAAGATCGCCGGAATGGCCGAAGTCCGTCACGTGCAAATCGCGCCGCATCTTTATTGCGGGCCGGTGGTCGGCGCCGCCAATATCCAGATTGCGACCTGTTCACCCAATTTTCTGATCCTCGAAAGCATCGAGCAATGGGGCGGATTTCATAGCGATATCCTGAAAACCCCGATCCAGTTTGAAGCGGGGCATGTCGTTCCATCAACGGCACCGGGCCTCGGCGTCGAACTGAATGAGGATGTCGCCCGCGCACATCCCTATTTGGGCGCGATGCTGCACCTCGAGATGACACAGCATCCGGTCCGGTGACCAAGGAATTCGACTATATCGTCGTCGGCGCCGGTACCGCCGGTTGCGTGCTGGCGAACCGATTGACTGAAGATGGCAAGTCGACCGTGCTGCTGCTGGAAGCTGGCGGGAGCGATCGCTCAATCTGGATCCAGATGCCAATCGGTTACGGCCGCACCTTTTTCGATCCACGTATTAACTGGATGTACGATACCCAGCCGATCGACGCCCTCGATGGCCGTCGCAGCTATTGGCCGCGCGGCAAAGTCATCGGCGGCTCAGGATCGATCAACGCGATGGTTTATGTCCGCGGCCAACCGCGAGACTATGACGACTGGAAGGCGCTGGGCAATCCCGGTTGGGGTTGGGATGATGTGCTACCCTGGTTCAAAAAGTCAGAGGATTGCGATTGGGACAGCGAGCATCATGGGCGCGGCGGGCCGCAGAATGTAACCGACATCTCGGCACATGTTCACCCTATCTGTCACGATTTTATCGAAACCGCTTGCGCGCTGGGCTTTAACGCAAGCTCCGATCTGAACGGCGCCGAGACCGAAGGTGTCGGCATGTATCAAATCAATACGCGCGGGGGCTGGCGGGCGTCGACGGCTAATGGCTTTCTGCGGCCGGCCCTCAAGCGCAAGACACTTAAGCTTCAGACACATGCCTTTGCGACGCGCGTCCTATTCGATGGTCGCCGGGCAATCGGCGTCGCTTATACCCTTCGGGGCAAGTTGTGCACCGCGCGGGCACGGCGCGAAGTTATCCTGAGCGGGGGTGCAATCAATTCACCCCAATTGTTGATGCTGTCGGGCATTGGTGACCCCGCGAAGTTGCAGTCGCTGGGCATAGAGCCCTTGCTCGCTGCGCCTAACGTCGGTCGCAATCTACAGGACCACCTGGCGGTTTCTTATTTCTACAAGACCAGCACACCGACTCTCAACGACGTGCTGTATCCGTTGATCGGAAAAGTGCGGGCAGGACTTCGCTACATGGCCGATCGCGCCGGTCCCCTGTCGCTCAGCGTCAACCAGAGTGGCGGCTTCGTCCGGAGCGACCCGACCCGGCCCGGCGTCAATCTGCAGCTCTATTTCAGCCCGGTCAGCTATACCAAGACACCGTTGTCGGCTCGCAAACTGCTAAACCCCGATCCTTTTTCAGCGTTCCTGCTGTCGCATAATCCGTGTCGCCCGACGAGCCGCGGGCACCTCGAACTCGCGTCGGCAAATCCGGCCGAGCATCCGTCGATCCATCCCAATTACCTGGCGACGCAGCAGGATATCGATGATGTGTTGGCCGGCAACCGCCTGTTGCGGCGCATCGCCCAGACCCGGCCGCTTGCCGACCTCATTACCGAGGAGATCATTCCCGGGGTCGACGTCAGCGGCGATGACGCCCAACTCGCGGACTTCCGCGCCCGTGCCGATACGGTCTATCACCCGACGAGTAGCTGCATGATGGGTCCAGACCCGGCGACGTCGGTGGTGGACGCACGGCTGCGGGTGCACGGCATCGAACATCTGCGCGTGATCGACGCCTCGGTCTTTCCGACGATCACGTCCGGTAACACCAACGCCCCGACGGTCATGGTCGCCGAAAAAGGCGCCGCACTAGTCCTTGAAGACGCCCGGCGATAACGTCTGAGAATCGTCAATTAAATTTACCGGTTGCGGATCGCCCAAGACACGATCAGATTGCCGGGTGATGACTGCGCAATCCAAGATCGATCTGAAACAGTTGCCACCTTTGAAAGCCCTCAAGGGCTTCGAAGCTGCAACCCGTCGGCAAAGTATCCGCGACGCCGCTGATGAGCTGTGCCTGACCCACCCCGCTATCAGCCATCAGGTCCAGTTGATCGAAGACGCCCTGGGTGTGCAACTGTTTCAGCAGGACGGACGCCGCATCGTATCGACCGAAGAAGGTCGGGTGCTGTACCCCTATGTTCGGTCGGCTTTTGAATCGCTCATCGAAGGCGTGCAGGCGGTCCATCGGCACGCGCTCGACAAGCCGCTCCGCGTGCAGACCTATGTCACCGCGTCGATCCGGTGGCTTGCAAAGCGCGTGCCGCAGCTTCTGGCCGACAATCCAAAGCTTCAGCTGACTCTGAGCACCTGCGCCGTTGAGTGGGAGTTCGATGACGTCCATGCCGATGTCGGGCTGGTCTATTGCGAGACTGCACCAGACCCGGCGCGCCACCATTGGGTCCCGCTTTTTGAATATGCGCTATACCCGGTATGCAGCCCGGCGATCGCGGCGCGGCTGGGGAAGACAGTGAGGCCAGCCGATCTTTTGAGCCAGCCGTTGGTGACCATTTATACCGAGACGCGCAACTGGGAGACGTGGTTCGCCTCGGCAGGGGTGTCGTTCGACGCGTCTGCGCCCTATCTCGTTGTCGATACGCTCGCCGTCGCGCTTGAGATGGCGCTGAGCGGCGAAGGCATCGCGCTCGTCAATGGTCCGTTCGTCGCCCAGGATCTGATCAGCGGTCGTCTCGTTCGACCCGTTAGCCACAAGGCCGTCTGCCCCGGTGAATGGGGGCTTATCTGTCGCAAGGAAATGAAGGAAAACCTTCGCGTCCGGACCTTCATCGAATGGATGGTCCAGCATGCGGATGCGGCAAACTAACGCCGCGGGACGACCTCATAGCCCGGCTCTTCTTGCTCGTCGTCGACGATGTCGGCAGGAAATCCGGTGCCGAGCACCTTAAGGCCCAGCGGTTCTTCATAGCGGCGGATGATGTTCGGGGAGAATTCGCGCGGACCATAGGCTGCCTCCCCCTCCTTGAACAGGCGGACGACCAAGGGAGACAGCTCGACTGGCACGCCGGCGCCCTGGGCAATCTTGTCGAACAGGCCAATATCCTTGGATACCAGATCCATCGTGAAATTAATGTCGCGGCTTCCGTTCAGAATGACCTGACTTTCAGTTTCATGGACAAAGCTGTTGCCCGACGAAATCCGGATCGCTTCGTAAGTGGTATTCATGTCGAGTCCGATCGCCTTGCACGTCGTCAACGCCTCGGCGAGTGCGACCAGGTGCACGGTGCACAGATAGTTGGTCATCACCTTCAATTGCGATGCCGTGCCGAAGTCTCCGGTATGGAGAATGCGGCGCCCCATCGTCGTCAACACCGGCAGTACGATTTCGAAGGCTTCGCGCGGACCGCCCGCAAAGATCGCAATATTTCCGGTGTCTGCGCGGTGACAGCCTCCCGACACCGGGCACTCCATGAACATGGCACCGCGCGCCTCGACCAAGGCGCCAAGCCGAATGATCTCGGAATAATCGGTGGTGCTCATTTCCAGCCAGATCTGACCAGGGCGCATAACCTGGAGGAAACCATCCTCCCCCTCGGCCACCGCAGAGCTTGCTGCCGGCGATGGCAGGCAGGTAACGATCAGGTCGACATTTTCACCCAGTTCACGAGGGCTGGTCGCGGCCCTTGCGCCGCGCGCAACATGTTCGGCGACAAGGGCATCGTCGAGATCGCGCACTGTCACGTCATGGCCGTTGCGGATCAAGCTGCCGGCCAGCTTCCTACCGACATTACCAAGGCCGATGAATCCGATTTTCATATGACTCCGCGGCACCCGTTTCGATAGATTGCTTCGCGAGGCGCAGAAACTCCACGCATGGCCGCCAATCTGTATTTTGCTGGGAGGGAGTAGACCGTCGCTGCGGGCACGCCACAAATGAAAAAATTGGGAGTACGGCTAAATTTTTTTGGTTTCCTCGTGGCCTTGCCTCAGTCACAACAGGACTTCTCCCGGAAATTTTTTTAAACCTTGCCGACGAAACGCTCATTTGTCGTGATCCGGGCGGCGTGACTAGGCTTTGCTCCGTTGAGTGCCCGGGCGAGGAATGGCTGATGCAGACAAGTGCCCGTGTGGTCATCATCGGCGGTGGAATCATGGGGGCGAGCCTACTCTACCATCTGGCCGAACTCGGCTGGACCGACTGCTTGCTGATCGAAAAGGATGAACTGACATCGGGTTCGACATGGCATGCGGCGGGCCAGTGTCCCAGCATCACCGGCAGCTACAACCTCGCCAAAATCCATGCCTACAGCAATGAACTCTATCCCCGCCTTGAGGGGATAACCGGTCAGTACGTCAGCTGGCACAAGTCTGGTGGCATTCGCTTTGCAACCAATGAGCGCGAACTAGCCTGGTTCAAGACAATGCTCGGTTATTCCAAGAGCATTGGCTTCGACATGGAAATCATCGGCCCCGACGAAATTCGCCGGATCAATCCGTTTGTGACAACCGAAGGTGTCATTGCAGGCGCACGCACCACCGATGACGGGCATGCCGATCCTTCGGGCTTGTGCACCGCCATGGCGATTGGGGCCCGCAATCTTGGCGCGAAGATCGTTCGCAAGAATCGCGTGACGGCGCTCGCGCAACTGGCTTCTGGCGACTGGGACGTAGTCACCGAACAGGGCACCGTGCGTGCCGAGATCGTCGTCAACGCGGCTGGCTGCTATGCGCGCCAAGTTGCGCAGATGGCCGGGATCGACATCCCCGTGACCAACATGGAACACCATTATGTCGTCACCGATCCAATCCCCGCGTTCCTGGAGCGCGACGAGGAAATCCCGGTCATGCGCTGCCCCTATGTCTCCGGCTATTTTCGGCAGGAGCAGAAGAGCGGCCTGATCGGCATCTATGAAAATATCGGGCTGGCCGAAGCCTGGTCTCCCAAGGGTATGCCCGAATGGGAATCCACCAGCGAATTATTCATCGATGATCTGGAGCGTATTTCAAAATGGCTTGAGCGCGCCATCGAGCGCATGCCGGTTTTTGGCGAAGTCGGCATCCGCCGCATCGTCAACGGCGCGATCCCGCATACGCCCGACGGCGGGCCACTGCTTGGTCCGGCGGCGGGATTGCGTAATTTCTGGCACTGCTGCGGCACATCGTTCGGCATCGCGCAGGGTGGGGGCGCCGGAAAATATCTGGCGCAGTGGTTGGTGTATGGCGACGCCGACATCAACATGACGGAGTTCGATCCGCGTCGATACGGACCGTTTGCCGATAAAGTTTACAGTCGTGAAAAGGTGTTCCTCGATTACCGGATGACGTTCACCACGCGGCTTCCGGGCGAGGAGGAACCCGATGGCCGCCCCCAAAAGACCAGCCCGCTCTATGAAAAGTTGAAAGCGCAGGGTGCCGCCTATGCCGAAACCTACGGCTGGGAACGGCCGAAGTGGTTTTCGCTCGACGGACGTGAAGAAGAAGGCGGCTACGACCGCACCAACATTTTCGAGGTCGTCGCCGCGGAAGTGAAAGCGGTTGCGGAACGTGTCGGCGTTCTCGACCTGTCGGGCTTTGCCAAATATGATGTGACCGGGCCGGATGCCGAAGCCTTCCTCAACCGCATTTGTGCCAACCGCATGCCGAAAAAACCAGGCGGTATCGGTCTGGTTCACCCGCTTTCCGCTCAGGGCCGCATTTACGGCGAAATGACGGTAACGCGCTTTGCCGACGATCATTTCTACTGCCTGTCCGCCGCCGCTGCCGAACAACGCGACTGGGACTTGCTGATGCAGAGCAAATTACCGGGTGAAAATGTAACGGTCCGCAATCTCACCATGGAATTGGGCGTATTGGTGATGAACGGTCCACGGTCGCGCGATGTTCTGGCAAAACTGACCGATGCCGATCTTGGCAACGCGGGCTTTCGCTGGCTGAGCGGTCAGGAGATCGCCGTCGCCGGGATCAAGCTGCGCGCACTGCGGGTATCCTATGCAGGTGAACTTGGCTGGGAGTTGCACCCGGCGATGGATGACCTGGCGGCGCTCTATGACGCCGTATGGGACGCGGGGCGCGCGTGCGGGATCGTCAACTATGGTCTCTACGCCGCCGATACGATGCGGATCGAAAAAGCCTATAAAGCCTGGGGCTCGGAACTCACCAACGAGTTGACGATGATCGAAGCAGGCATGAATCGCTTCATCAGCTTCAAAAAAGACGATTTTGTTGGCAAGCAGGCAACGCTCGACGCGCCCGACCGCATGCGGATTGTCTATGGCGAAGTCGACGCAGACGATGTCGATGTGCGCGGGGCCGAACCATGCCTTGTCGGAGATATTTGCATCGGCATCGCCACGTCGGGCGGCTATGGGCACCGCGTGGGCAAGAGCTTGTTCTTTGCCGCGGTGCCGCTCGACCATGCGATGCCGGGCGTGAAGTTCGACATTCTGCTGCAGGGTGAACGTCGGCGTGCGACCGTGCTCGAACACCCTGCCTACGACCCCGACAATCTCAAGATGAAGGCCTGAGCATTGGCTGAACTCCCGCGCAAAGCGAGGGTCGTCGTCATCGGCGGCGGCGTCATCGGCTGTTCGATCGCTTATCACCTGACCAAGATCGGGTGGAATGATGTTGTCCTGCTCGAACGCAAGCAGCTGACCAGCGGTACGACCTGGCATGCAGCCGGCCTGGTCGGACAGCTGCGCCCTTCGATCAACATGACTAAGCTGGCCAAATATACCGGCGAGCTCTACCGCGGGCTCGAAGCGGAAACCGGCCAGGCAACCGGGTATCGACAGTGCGGCTCGATCTCGATGGCGACAAACATGGAACGCTTTGAGGAGCTGAAACGCAGCGCCTCAATGGCCAAGGTGTTCGACCTGCCAGTGCATGTGGTGACACCTGACGAGATCAAGGCGCTCGCCGGGATCGTCAACGTCGATGATCTGGTTGGTGGCATTCATATCCCCAGCGACGGCTATGCCAACGCCGTGGACATTACCCAGGCGCTGGCCAAAGGCGCCCGCACTGGCGGCGCGAGGATTTTCGAAAACACCAAGGTCACCAAAATCCGTCACAATAGCGACCGGGTTACGGGCGTCGATACGGCGGAGGGATCGATCGACGCCGATTATGTCGTAATCTGCGGTGGCATGTGGACGCGCGATCTCGCTGCGAGCGTCGGCGTCGCGGCGCCATTGCACGCGTGCGAGCATTATTATGTGCTGTTCGAAGGGGTCGAGGGGATCGATCCGACGCTCCCGGTGCTTCGCGACTACGATTACTGCGGATATTATAAATATGACGCCGGCAAGCTGCTCGTCGGTGCATTTGAACCCCATGCGCGACCTTGGGGTATCGACGGCATTTCCGAAGATTTCTGCTTCGATGAAATCGCCGGCAGCTTTGAACATTTCGAACCGCTGTTGATCGATGCCATGCGCCGCGTTCCCGCGCTCGAAAAGGCCGGCATCCAGAAATTCTTCTGCGGTCCCGAAAGCTTCACGCCCGATGTGCGCTACCATTTGGGCGAAAGCGCCGAGTTGAAAGGCTGCTTTGTTGCCGCCGGGCTGAATTCCATCGGACTGCAATCTGCGGGCGGCGTTGGCAAGGTGATGGCCGACTGGATCCGCGACGGCATTCCGCCGGCGGACCTGTGGTCGGTCGATATCCGCCGAAACATGCCGTTTCAAATCAACCGCAAATATCTCCGCGAGCGCGTGACCGAAAGCCTCGGCCTGCTTTACGCGACCCACTATCCGTTCAAGCAATATGAAACTGCGCGTGGCGTTCGCCGTTCGGCGATCCATGACCGGTTGGTCGCGGCGGGCGCGTGTCACGGCGAGGCGTTCGGCTGGGAACGGCCGAACTGGTACGGCGAACCGGGCAGCGAACCAAAATATGAGTATAGCTATGGTCGCCAGAACTGGTTCGAGGCCAATGCCACCGAATGCAAGGCGGTCCGCGAGGTCGTTGGCCTGTTCGATCAAAGCTCGTTCGCCAAATTCAGGTTCGAGGGGCGCGATGCCGTGGCGGTCCTCAACCGCGTGTGCGCCAACGACGTTGATGTCGCCCCGGGTAAGCTGGTTTACACCCAGTGGCTCAACGACAAGGGAGGCATCGAGGCCGACTTGACCGTGACGCGCCTTTCCGAGACCGCATTCCTGATCGTCACGGGCGCCGAAACCGAGATCAAGGACTTCAATTGGCTTCTGCGGCATACGCCCGGCGACGCTCATGCCGTGCTGACGAATGTTTCGTCGGGGATGGGCGTGATTTCGATCATGGGGCCAAATGCGCGCGCGTTGCTCCAGTCGATCTGCCCCAACGATCTGTCGAACGAGGCCTTTCCCTTCGGGACGTCGCAGGAAATCGAGCTTGGTTATGCAATCGTCCGCGCGTCGCGCATCACTTATGTGGGGGAACTCGGCTGGGAACTATACATCCCGACCGAATTCATGACCGGCGTCTATGACGAGATCGTTGCGGCGGGCGCGGGCTTTGGCGTAAAGCACTGTGGCTATCACGCGCTGAACGGGCTGCGCATGGAAAAGGGTTATCGGCACTGGGGCCATGACATCACCGACGAGGACACCCCGCTCGAAGCAGGCCTTGGGTTTGCGGTGAAGATGGACAAGCCCGGCGGTTTCATCGGGCGCGAAGCATTGCTCGCGCAGAAGCATGAAGGCCTGAAACAGCGCCTCGTTCAGTTCCTGCTGAAATCGCCCGAACCGATGCTCTACCATAACGAACCCATTTGGCAGGGAAACCGGATCGCGGGGTACATCCGGTCGGGAATGTATGCCCATACGCTCGGTGGCGCGTGCGGGCTGGGATATGTCACCGCTACCGACGGCGGCATAGTCGGGCCGATCGGTGCCGATGACTATGAGATCGAGATCGCCGGGGTACGCTATCCAGCCACGGCCTCGCTCAAGCCGATGTATGACGCTACGAACGCACGGATCAAATTGTGATGACTGATTCGCAAAGCCAGTTGATGCAGCGCCTCGCCGCGAATACCCGCGTTGGCTATAGCTTTGACCAGGAATTCTACGCCAGCGACGCCGTTTTTGACGCCGATATGAAGCAGATCATCAGCCAGAAATGGCTGCTCGCAGGCCATGCTTCACGTATTCCCAACAAGGGCGATTACTTCCTGTTCCGCATCGGCGGCGAGCAAATCATCATTATCCGCGAGAACGCTGACAACGTCCGTGCCTTTTTCAACGTCTGCCGCCATCGCGGCTCGACGATCTGTCAGGCCGAAAGTGGCAACGCGCCACGTCTTGTTTGTCCCTATCACGCATGGACCTTCGGGCTCGACGGTCGGCTGATCTCGGCGCGGCTGATGCCGGAAGACTTTAACAAGGCTGAAAACGGGCTGTTCGCTTGCCACATACGGGTGTTTCACGGGCTGATCTTCATCAACATGAGCGCGGGCGAGCCGGTCGATTTCGACGCGACCTTTGGCGATATGGGGCCGATCCTCGACTATCACGGTATCGCCGACGCCCGCATCGCCCATGCGGGAAGTTACCCGACCACGGCCAATTGGAAGCTGGTCGTCGAAAACTTCTTCGAATGCTATCATTGTGTCCCGTCGCATCCCGAATTTCGTTCGATGCACGCGGCGGAGTCGATTGTTGCCGTTGGTGCCGGGCCAAGTTCGGGTCCCGCCGACGCCATTGCCAGTTTCACGCCCAAACTAAAGGTTTGGGAAGCAAGCGCCGCCGCTGCTGGACGCCCGATCGGCAATATCGATGACGCGCCGGACAGCAGCCACCTCCGCCTGATGATGCAGCGGATGAACAAGGACGGCTGGGCCGCTGAGACGCAGGATGGCAGTGCGCCCGCACCCCTGATGGGAAAACGCACACGGGCCGATGGCGGGCGGATGCATCTCAGCTTCAGCCCGTTCAGCCAGATTGTCGCCGACGACCATTTCGTCATTCTGTTCCAGTTTACACCGCGCAGTACCCTCGTGTCCGACGTGGAGATGATCTGGCTTGTCGACGGCCGCGCCAGCGAGGTCGAAGTCGATATCGACAAGATGATCTGGGGCTATCACGCCACCACGACGCAAGATAAAATCATTACCGAGAATAATCAGGCCGGTATCAAGTCGAGCCGCTATCGCCCGGGTCGCTATTCGGATCAGGAAGGCAGTGTGATCAAGTTTCAGAAATGGTATTTGAACCAGTTCGGGCTCGAGCGCGCCGAATGATCGCACCCGCCACGATGCGCGCGGTGTTGCTCACCGGTCATGGCGGGTTTGAAAAACTTGAGCTGCGGAATGATGTGCCCGTCCCGTTGCCGGGTCCACACGACGTCCTGATCCGTGTCGGCGCCGCGGGACTTAATAATACCGACATCAATACGCGGATCGGCTGGTATTCAAAAGCCGTCGCCGAGGCGACCGAGGTTGGCGGCACAGCTGGCATGTCAGGCGCCGAGAATGATGGCTGGTCGGGGAAAGCCTTCCGGTTTCCGCGCATCCAGGGCGCCGATGCCTGCGGAAGAATCGTCGAGGTTGGGAGCGGCATTGATCCCGCACGCATCGGTGAACGTGTCCTGGTTGAGCCCGTGTTTTGCGGCACGAGCCCGTTCGAGGTTTCGTATTTCGGCTCCGAAGTTGACGGCGCCTTTGCCGAATATGCCCGCGTCCCGTCCGCCCATGCGCACCGTATCAAGAGCGATCTCGGCGATGCCGAACTTGCGAGCTTCCCTTGCGCCTATTCAGCAGCCGAAAACATGGTCACCCGCATCGGCATCGCGGTGGGAGATCGTGTGCTCGTCACTGGCGCGTCGGGCGGGGTCGGCTCGGCCGCCGTCCAACTCGCCAATCGACGGGGCGCAGAAGTGATCGCGATGGCCGGTATGGGCAAGGATGAAGCCGTGCGGGCGTTGGGCGCTATCCAGGTCGTCCGGCGCGATGTCGATTTGGAGACGGTTTTCGGCCGGGAATATTTCGACGCCGCGATCGATATCGTCGGTGGTCCGCAGTTCACGGCGATCCTCAATGTCCTCAAACGCGGCGGGCGGTATGGCGTCGCGGGTGCGATTTCCGGCCCGGTCGTCGCTCTCGATCTCAGGACGCTGTACCTGAAGGACCTCTACCTGATCGGATGCACCGTGCTTGCGCCCGCAGTGTTTGCCAATCTGGTCAGTTACATCGAACGTGGCGAAATAAAGCCGGTAGTTGCGGCGACATTCCCGCTTTCCGAAATCGTCGCGGCGCAACAGGCATTTCTGACCAAGCAACACGTTGGAAAGATTGTGCTGACGCTCTAGGCGAGGGTTTCGACCAGCTCCACGATACGCCCGACCATTTCGTCGATGTGGGTCGTCTCAAGTATCAGCGGCGGCGACAGCGCGATGATATCGCCGGTCGCGCGGACAAGCAGTCCGGCCTCGAAGCATTTAATAAATAGTTCATTGGCTCGTGCGGTCGGTGCGCCGGGCCGGGGTTCCAGCTCGATCCCTGCGACGATGCCCATGTTGCGCACATCGATGACGTGACGCTTGCCTTTTAGGCTATGGACCGCGTCTTCCCAATAGCCGTGTAGGCTTGCGGCGTGTTCCCAGATTCCTTCGGACTTATAGAGGTCAAGGGTGGCGAGGCCTGCCGCGGCAGCAAGCGGGTGGCCGGAATAGGTGTAGCCGTGGAAAAGCTCGATACCGTCCGGTCCCCCTTCGACGATGGTGTCGTGAATATCGCGGCTGACGGCAACGGCACCCATCGGCACGGCAGCGTTGGTCAGCCCCTTTGCCATCGTGATCATGTCCGGAATCACGCCTAGTGTCTTGGCTGCGGTGGAACCGCCGATACGGCCGTAAGCGGTAATGACCTCGTCGAAGATCAGCATGATTCCGTGTTTGGTGCAGATCGCGCGCAGCTTCTCAAGATAGCCGACCGGCGGGATCAGCACGCCGGTCGAGCCCGCCATCGGCTCGACGATGACGCCGGCGATCGTCTCCGCGCCGTGCAGCGCGACGATACGCTCAAGCTCGTCAGCCAGATGTCCGCCCCATGTCGGGCGACCACGGGTGAAGGCGTTATGCTCCAGATTGTGGGTATGCGGCAGGTGGTCGACGCCAGTCAGCAGCGTCCCGAATTGACGCCGGTTGTTGACGATGCCGCCCACCGAGATCCCGCCGAAGCCGGTCCCGTGATAGCCGCGTTCGCGACCGATCAGCCGGGTCCGCGTTCCTTGGCCCCTGGCGCGCTGATAGGCGAGTGCGATTTTCAGCGCGGTGTCGACCGATTCCGAACCGGAGCCGGTGAAGAAGATACGATTGAGCGGCTCGGGCATCAGCGCCGCGACACGCGACGCAAGCTCGAACGCCAGCGGATGGCCCATTTGGAAGGTCGGGCCGAAATCCATCTCGCCTGCAGTGCGGCGGATCGCTTCAACAATAGGCGCGCGACAATGGCCGGCGTTGACGCACCAAAGTCCCGCCGTGCCGTCGAGAATCTTGCGCCCGTCGCTTGCCGTGTAGTGCATGTCCTTGGCGCTGCTCAGCACACGCGGCGCCGCCTTGAAGGCGCGGTTTGCCGTAAACGGCATCCAGAATGCAGCCAGTGGATCGTTTTCAAGTTTCACCAGCGCACCTCCACGGAGTCTCTCAGCATCGACTATGAGGCGTGAGATCTAAGCAACTCGACTGAAAAGAATAGCGCGACCGGAAAAATTCAGCCGGCGACGGCTCTCGTGGTCTGGGGCCCCGCCTTTCGTCGCACCGCACACCCAAC
>JAYTHJ010000303.1:0-2865 GCA_043732725.1 Sphingomonadaceae bacterium
ACAGAGCGCCGGAAAGCGAGCTTGAGCAGCCTCGCTGGTTGCCCGCCTACGCCGCCGCCTCCAGCCGCGCTTCCTCGGCTTCGGCTTGCTGGCGGCTCCACATATCAGCGTAGACGCCGTTCGCGGCGAGCAGCGCGTTGTGGGTACCGCGCTCGACGACGCGCCCTGCTGCGAGCACGATGATCTCGTCGGCGTCGACGACGGTCGACAGCCGGTGCGCGATGACCAGCGTCGTGCGGCTTTGCGCGACGTCGCGGAGCGAGTCCTGGATTTCGGCTTCGGTCGCCGAGTCGAGCGCGCTGGTGGCTTCGTCGAGGATCAGAATCGCGGGGTTCTTGAGGATCGTGCGGGCGATGGCGACGCGCTGCTTTTCGCCGCCTGACAGCTTGAGGCCGCGCTCGCCTACCATCGTCAGATAGCCGTCGGGGAGCGAGACGATGAAGTCGTGAATCGCCGCACCGCGCGCCGCGCCCTCGATTTCGGCCTGGGTCGCCCCGGCGCGGCCGTAACCGATATTATAGCCGATCGTGTCGTTGAAAAGCACGGTGTCCTGCGGCACGATGCCGATCGAACGGCGCAAACTGTCCTGCGTGACGGCGCGAATGTCCTGCCCGTCGATGGTGACGCTGCCACCGGCGATGTCGTAGAAGCGGTAGAGGATGCGGCTCAAGGTCGACTTGCCCGCGCCCGAGTGCCCGACGACGGCGAGCTTGCGGCCGGGCGCGATGTCGAAGCTGACGTCATGCAGGATCTGACGGCGCGGCTCATAGCTGAACGCGACATGCTCGAAGCGGACCCGGCCACCGTGGACCGACAAGGGCTTGGCGCCGGGGGCGTCGGCGATCTCGGCCTCGGTGTCGATCAGTTTGAACATCTGCTCCATGTCGATCAAGCCCTGCTTGATCTCGCGGTAGACCATGCCGAGCATGTCGAGCGGGCGGAACAGTTGGGCGAGAAGCGTGCTGACGAACATCACGTCGCCGACGCTGAAGCGGCCCTGGCTCCAACCCCAGACGATATAGGCGAGCGCGCCGCCCATCATCAGGTTGGTGATCGCTGATTGCCCGATATTCAGCCACGACAGCGAGTTCTGATTCTTGATCGCCGCCTCGGTCCACTTGTTCATCGCGGTCGCATAGCCGCGCGCCTCATGCGCCTCGGCGCTGAAATATTTGACCGTCTCGTAGTTGAGCAGCGCGTCGACAGCGCGAGCGGTCGCCTTGTTGTCGGTCTCGACCATCTCGCGGCGCAGGGCATTGCGCCAGTTGGTGACGCGCTGGGTGAACAGGATATAGCCCGCCGCCATAACGATCGTCGCCGCTGCCAGCCCGCCGCCAAAGTTACCCCAGAACAGCGTCGTGATCACAATGAGATCGACGATCGTCGGGAAGATATTGAACAGGATGAAGTAGAGCATCGTGTCGATCGACTTGGTGCCGCGCTCGACGATGCGGGTCAGCGCGCCGGTGCGCCGCTCGAGGTGATAGCGCAGGCTGAGCTGGTGGATGTGAACGAACACGTCCTGGCTAAGATGCCGCGCCGCGGTCTGTCCGACGCGCTCGAATACCGCATTGCGGACGTTGTCGAACACGACGCCGAGGAAGCGCGCCACCGCATAGGCGACGACGAACGCCACCGCGAGCATCATCGCGGCGGGCACGTGGCTGCTCATCCGGTCGATGGCAAACTTGAGCGAGTACGGCATGACGTAGCCGACGCTCTTGCCGAGTGCGAGGAACAGCATCGACAGCAGCACGCGCTGCCTGAGCCCGGGACTGTTCGCCGGCCACAGATACGGCAGGAAGCGGCGCAGCGTGCGCGCGTCGGGGGAGCCAGCGGGCGCGGGTGTCGGAGTGGCGAGCGACTGCATCGATGGAAACATGGGGCGGAGGCGCAGCGGGCGCAATGCGGCTTAGTCGAGCGTCTAGTCGAACAGCGAGCTGACCGAGCTTTCCTCGCTGGTGCGGCGCATCGCTTCGGCGAGCAGCGGCGCGATGGTGATCAGGCGAATCTTCTTTGCGGCACGCACGGCTTCGAGCGGCGCGATCGAGTCGGTGATGACGAGTTCGGTCAGATCGGAGCTCTCGATGCGCGCCACCGCGCCGCCCGACAGCACACCGTGGGTGACATAGGCGGTGACCGCGGTCGCGCCCGCCTGCAGCAGCGCGGCGGCGGCGTTGCACAGCGTTCCGCCCGAGTCGACGATATCGTCGACGAGCACGCAACTGCGCCCGCGGACATCACCGATGATGTTCATGACCTCAGACTCGCCGGGCTTCTCGCGGCGCTTGTCGACGATGGCGAGCGGCGAATTACCGAGCCGCTTGGCCAATGCGCGCGCTCGCACGACGCCGCCGACATCGGGGGACACGACCGTCAGCAGGCCCTTGGTCAGTCGCGCCTCGATATCGGCGCTCATCACTGGTGCTGCAAACAGATTATCGGTCGGGATGTCGAAGAATCCTTGGATTTGCCCAGCGTGGAGGTCGACCGACAGCACCCGGTGTGCGCCAGCGACGGTAACGAGGTTGGCCACCAGCTTTGCCGAGATCGGCGTCCGCGGCCCCATCTTGCGGTCCTGCCTGGCATAGCCGAAATACGGCACGACGGCGGTGATGCGCTTCGCCGATGCGCGCCGCAGCGCATCGATGCAGATCAGCAGCTCCATCAGATTGTCGTTCGCCGGAGCCGAGCTCGACTGGACGACGAATACATCCTCGCCGCGGACGTTCTCGTGGATTTCCACGAACACTTCCTCGTCGGCAAACCGTCGCACGCTCGCCGCGGTCAGCGGAATGTCGAGATAACCGGCAATCGCCAGCGCCAGTTCGGGGTTGCTATTCCCCGCCAGAATTTTCATGCAAA
>JAYTHJ010000304.1:0-2862 GCA_043732725.1 Sphingomonadaceae bacterium
TGCTGGCGCGCAACCTGACCGTCTATGGGCTGGGCGGCATCGTCGCGCCGTTCATCGGTATCAAGCTCATCGACCTCATCGTCTCCAGCCTCGGTCTGGCATAAGGAACCGCTGCCATGAACGCCGACCTCCGCTCTGCCATTCGCCCGTCGCTCGTCATGCTGATCCTGTTCAGCCTCCTGACCGGCCTCGCCTATCCCGCCCTGCTTACCGGTATCGGGCAGCTGCTGCTCCCGGCCCAGGCCAACGGCAGCCTTATTCGCGACGGCGACCGAGTCATCGGCTCGACGTTGATCGGGCAGGTGTTCGCCGCGCCGAAGTACTTCCATGGCCGTCCGTCCGCCGCCGGCAAAGGCTATGACGGCACGGCGTCGGGTGGCTCCAACTACGGCCCGACCTCGAAAGCGCTGGTCGACCGCGTCCGCGGCGACGTCAAGAGCGCCCGCGCCGACGGTCTGGCGGGCGACGTGCCCGGCGATATGGTGACCGCATCGGGCTCGGGACTCGACCCACATATCAGCCCGGCGGCAGCGCTGGCGCAGGTTGCGCGTGTCGCCAAGGCGCGCGGACTCGACGAGGCAAAGCTGCGCTCACAGGTCAACGCCGCGGTCGAAGCGCCGCTGGCTGGCATCCTCGGCGAGCCGCGCGTCAATGTGCTCGCGCTCAACCGGGCACTGGACGCGGTGTCACCGAAGCCGTAGTTAGTGGATGGCACTAACTCGGGAGTCGGAAGATGGCGCGGACGGTGACGGCGAGCGAGGCGAACCAGAACTTCTCCCGTATCCTCGGTGAGGCGGAAGCTGGAGAGACGATCACTATCCTGCGTCGCGGTCTTACCGTCGCGAAGCTTGTTCCTATTCCCGATAACGATATCGAACGCACCCGGCGTGTTGCTGCAGCCAAAGACCTTGTCGCGCTGATGCGGACTTTCGAACCGGTTGTAATCGGGCCTTGGACACGTGACGAGCTTTACGACGCCGGATGATGCGCATTGGTTTTGATAGCAGTGTCCTAATCTATGCCGCAGGCGGCGAACGCATCACCGCCGACTTGCCGAAAATCGCTCGAGCGCAACAGATGCTAGTGGAATTAGCCGATGTTGCAGAGCTGGTGGCCCCGGTACAATCCATCGGCGAAGCTGTCCGCATCCTGTCGTTCAGCATGCGCAAGTCGGATCTGCAGGTTTCGGCAACACTAAGCAAATGGAACGTCCTGTTCGAGACCGTTCCGACGACGATTCCTATCCTTGCCAACGCTCTGCAGTTTGCCCGCCAACACGGTTTCCGGCATTGGGACTCGGTCATCGTCTGCGCCACCGTCGAGGCCGATTGCTCGATCCTGCTATCCGAGGACATGCAGGACGGTTTCGTCTGGCGCGGGCTCACCGTGATCAATCCGTTCGCCGCCACCGTGCACCCGCTGCTCGCCTCGCTGGTCGAGCCGTGACGTCCGAGCGCGGCGACCGCCCGCCGCCAGAGGCGTTCCTGCGCGCTGCCGCGCAGGAGGGCCGCGGGCGTCTGAAGGTGTTCCTCGGCGCGGCACCCGGCGTCGGCAAGACCTACGAGATGTTGACCGATGCCGCGGGCCTGTTGCGCGACGGCGTCGACGTCGTCGTCGGCGTCGTCGAGACGCACGGCCGCGCCGAAACCGAGGCGCTGACCCGGCCATTCGAGATCGTCACCCGCCGTCGCACCGCAGGCGCAGTGCGCGCCCACGACGAGATGGACCTCGACGCGATCCTCGCGCGGCGACCGCGGTTGGTGCTCGTCGACGAGCTGGCGCACACCAACGCGCCGGGATCGCGCCACCCCAAGCGCTATCAGGACGTCGACGAGCTGCTTGCGGCGGGCATCGACGTATTCTCGACGATCAACGTCCAGCATATCGAGAGCCTCAACGACGTCGTCGCGTCGTTTACCCGCGTCCGCGTCCGCGAGACGGTTCCCGACCGCATGCTCGACGATGCCGACCTCGAGGTCGTCGACATCCCGCCCGACGAGCTGATTACGCGGCTTAAAGCGGGCAAGGTCTATGTCCCCGACGAGGCGGCGCGCGCGCTCGGGCATTTCTTCTCGAAGACCAACCTGCAGGCGTTGCGCGAGCTGGCGCTGCGCCGCGCCGCGCAGGCCGTCGATGCCGAACTGCTCGGCGACCTGCGCGCCACCGCGCTGGCGGGGACCTTTGCGGCGGGCGAGCGCGTGCTCGTCGCAGTCGACGCCGCGCCGACCGCCGCCGAGCTGGTGCGCGCCGCCAAGCGTCTCGCCGATGCGCTGCGCGCGCCATGGACCGCGCTGCACGTCGAGACCGAGCGCAGCCGTCATCTGAAGCCCGAGGCACAGGCGCAGCTGGCGGCGACCCTCGCGCTGGCGGTGCAACTTGGCGGCGCGACAGCGACGATACCGGCGCCGAACGTCGTCGCGGGCGTCTGCGCCTTTGCCGTCGAAGCGCGCATCACGCAAATCGTCGTCGGCAAGTCGCTCAGGTCGTGGTGGTTCGAGCGGCGGCACGGCTCGGTGGTCGATGCGCTGGTGCGCGGTATCGATGGTGTCGCGGTGCACGTGCTGCCGACCGGCAAAGGCGGTGATCTGCCCACGACCCGTAATATCGCCGTGGTCAAACCGCTGGACTATCTGTGGACGCTGACGATGGTCGCACTGGCCACCGGGTTCGGCAAGCTGCTCAGCGGGCTCGCGCCGAACAGCATCGACATGGTCTATCTCGTGCCGGTGCTCGCGGCAGCAACGCTTTACGGGCTGCGCGCCGGACTGTTCGCCGGGCTCGCGTCGGCACTGGCGTACAACTTTTTTTTCTTGCCGCCGCTGTATACGTTCACGATCGCCGATCCGGTCAATATCATCACCG